>CAYVDX010000653.1:0-3074 GCA_964450485.1 uncultured Calditrichaceae bacterium | reverse complement strand
TGCGTGATGATTATCATCGTGTCAAAGGCCTGTTGTTTAGTCTTTTAGAAATCGAGGATGATCCGGAAATACTGGGATTAGCAGTGAATGCCCTGTCCGGTTTGGGCTATATTGGCGAAGTACGCGAAAAAATTTCGGATTTATTTCAAAGTGATAATGCCTCAGCGTGTCGCTTTGCCGTCCGGGCAATGGGCAAATATCCTCGTTTTTGGGACAACGAGCTTGAAACGATCATCAAACTTGATACGCCCGTGGAATTGCTCAAAGAAGCGATCAGCGCCAGTTATTCCTCAAGTTCTCCGGACGTCGCCAACGCCATTGAAGCAATTCTAAACCACGAAGACCCCGAAGTATTGCGCTACGCCCTGCTGACGTTGACAAATATTAATCAATCAAAGAATCTCTTGGAAGTGCTCCAGCAGTTCAGCCTGCACGAAGATGAAACCGTGCAAAAGGCTGCGCGAGACAGCCTGGGAATGTCCACACGCCGCAATTTTGATCGTTATTTAAAAGATTATTTTGGGATGAATGAATAGCAATTGAATGCTTTTCAACGATTAAAATTAAACGGATCCCCCGGATCACGGATAATTTTCACCTGGCGTTCCCAATCCGGTTGGTTCAATTCCTTGCGATAGGTGGAGTGCAAAAGCTCGTATTCGCCAAAGCCGCGCATATCCGCAAACACAAAAATACTCCCGCCATCCAGGTCGTTATATTGCCATATTTCATAAGGTCGGCTCGATGATTGCACCGGACTGCGATCAATTTCATTGGGACGCCCGTATGTCAGCAACACCCGTCCGCGATCCGTTTTCCAGCCTTCTTTAAAACGAGTGCGGAAATTCTCGGCGGCGTAGGCAACTTTTTGAAAATAATCGATTTTTAATTCATTCCGCGGCGTGGTCGGGTCGGGATCGCGTTCCCGCCAAAATTCCGCCAAAAATTCCGCTTTTGCTTCAATGCCTTTTAATCCTTTGAAAACATTTATTTCTTCCCGTTGGGCAAGGTATTTGGCTTTTTCAAATTCTTCATCGAGATCATCTTCGCTAAACTTTTTGTAATAGGATTGCATCAGGCTTGCCGTAACGGAACGCACCTTTTCCAGTTGGTCTTCGTTGGGTTTGAACAAGGTAAATCGCTTGGACTGCTGAACGGTTTCCCCGGTCTGGTCATCGGTTAACTTGATGTGCAAAATATGCGGCGCGGAACGCAACGTTACAATATTATTTCCACCCACCAGCACCGCGCTATCGCCCGGTTTTTTCTTTTTCTTTTTGGGAAAAGTCCGCTCCACATTCCCGTTCATATCCGTTACATAAGATTCCAGGGTATATGTGCCGGGATTTGTCGCGTCAAATGTTAGGTGATGCGCTTCCACATAATAATAGAGCATGGGCATGGCAATGTGATACACCGCCGACGGATTGGGAATGATTTGCAGCCCGTTTTTATTAAACATGCTCTCGGATTTCGCCGGCGATATTTTTGCCGCTAACTGGATATCGCTGAGCGATAGCCTGCTATCACTCAACGGTTTCACCTGTATCGGCATCACATATTCGCCCTGTATGCCGCCGTTTGTGTCTGTCAATATTATTTTTGCCTCATATTTTCCCGCCGGCAATTCACAGGCAAATACGTGGCGTAAATCGCTGTAACGATGAATATTGCCGAGGCTGTCGAGGCGGCTGACATACGGCTGTTTTTTTTCAAAAACGATTTCTTTTGCATCATTGCGAACCACGATCTCGGCTTCAAAATTAGCAACCCAGTGATCGTCATCTTTTACATATTGCAGCGTTTTTTGGGGAAAAGACATGTAGATTTCGATGTATTCGTCATCGCCGTCGGAATTGAACACCGCGCAATCAACATTGAGGGGAATAAAACGCAACTGAGCGATTAAAAAAGACGTGCCGCACAGAATAAAAATGGCGATTTTTCTTAAAAAAAGGGGGAACGGCTTGCGCATTAAATACTCCGGAAAACTTACAACTTTCGGCGGCATTATTGATAATGTTTGATTGCTGATTTTAGTTCCCACGCTAAGTAAGTAAACAAAAATAATTATCCATTTTGACAAAATGATTACCGACAAAACAATTGTCATATTATTCTGTTTTTAATCATCTTGTCATCAATTATTTTGTCGAATCGAAACTATAAAATAACTTTATTTAACGACTTAATCAAATCGCACTGAAACCAGTTTGGAGACGCCCACTTCTTCCATGGTCACGCCGTAAATCGAGCGGGTTGCTTCCATGGTTTTTTTGTTATGCGTCACTAAAATAAATTGGGTATCACGGGAAAAAAGATCCAGCGCCTTGGCCAGCCGCCCGATATTGACGTCGTCCAGCGGAGCATCGACCTCGTCCAGAATACAGAAGGGGCTGGGCTTGACCAAATAGATGGCAAACAGCATTGAGATGGCCGTAAGCGTTTTTTCACCGGCGGATAGCAGCGTCAGGGTCTTGAGTTGCTTGCCTTTGTGGGTGACGGAAATATCGATGTTTGCTTCCAGCGGATCGCGGCTTTCCACCAACTGCAATTCAGCCTTGCCGCCTTCAAAAAATTCCTGAAAAACCCGCTGAAAATTCACCTGAATTTTGTCAAACACCTCGACGAATTGCTTCCGGGCCGTTTTGTTTAATTTCTCAATCGTTTCCACCAATTGATCGCGCGCGGTGAGCAAATCTTCCCGTTGGGCGGTGAGAAAATCCAGCCGTTCTTTTTCCTTTTCATACTCTTTGACCGCCAGGGGATTCACATCGCCCAGCCGTTGAATTTTTGTTCGTAAATTTTCGATTTCGTCGTGAACATCCGTCAGAGATCGCGAAGGGTCGAGCGCTTTTACGTCGAACTTGAGCGCCTCCGCGCCATAATTTTCCGTCACTTGTTCGCGCACGCTGTTTAATTTCACCTGGTATTCCTTGATGCGCAACTCCAACTCCTGCACCCGTTCGCGGGCCTGGTTCCACATCCGTTGTTTTTTCTTGAGTCCGGCTTCGGTGTGTTGGATGTTACCCTTTAGTTCATTGAACTGTCGTTCCGTATCATTTTTCTCTTTC
>CAYVDX010000652.1:0-3084 GCA_964450485.1 uncultured Calditrichaceae bacterium | reverse complement strand
CACTGCGTAAAAAACCTTGAAGGTTTATTTACAGTTTTTAAACATTCATCTGTTTATTACACATGTTAGCCATTTTTTAAAAATATCCTGAAAACCTTGAAGGTTTATTGTGTATGAGCCCAGGACCAACCGGCTTCATTCCCGCATCATTGAATAGTAACTTTGTCTTTCACGTTTTCGCGGTTTTTCCGGTAATGCTGTTGATTGCCGCTTCCGCCGCCGGACGCGCAACGTCAATATCTCGCTCTTCGCCGCCGAGATAAATCCGCCCAAAGCTGCCGATGGCGCGAACTTCCAAAATATTGATATTTGCCGCTTTTTCCGCTTCATTCGCGGCAAGCGCGGCATAAGCGGCCGGCTGCACTTCCATTACGTAAAGCGTTTCCCCGGGGATGATCATATTGCCGTGCCGCACCCGGTTGATCAACTGCGTTTGGTGATCGTCAATGCGCCGGATGGTCTGGCTGGAAAGCACCCGCGGTTTGATGCGGTCTTCAATTTTCAGCGCCAGCGCGTCCAAAATGGCCTGCCCGGCCTGGCGCACATCCGCCTGGGAGTGGGAATGCACTTCCAGCAAACCGTAGAGCCGTTCCACGATCTGCATCCCCGGCGTTACGTCCGTCGATTTCAGGGCGATGTCGGTAATCCGGTTGATTTCGATGCCCGGAGAAATTTCCACCCACAGCGAGGCCATGCCGGCAATCGGCAAAAATCCCCGCGCAATCGTTCCTAAAAATGCGGCGTGCTGTGGTTGAAGGCTGTCTAAAATTACATACGAACGTAGCTCTGCCAAAGTTTAACCTCCAAGTTGTGAAAATTGAGTGTAAAATCAGTTATTCGTTCTTAACTCGACAATGTTAAATTGGATTTTTTGACAGGATTTACAGGATTAAACAGGATTATTATTTAAAGATTTGTTGATCATTCTTTTGAAATATCATGTATATCCTGTTGATCCTGTCGAAATCCTTTGAAATTTAACATTGTCAAGTTAAGTATTTTTCAACAAAATAATCAAATGAGCGGTTCTTTTTTATCGCTGTTTCGATAGAAAAATGATTCAATAGCTCCAACATAAATTCCAGGTTTGTGCGAAAACGCTTAGGACGGAGTTTTTGAAACAGTTCCTTCGTCATGTTATCCGAATTGCGGAAAGATTTTATCCCGTATCTTTTGATACCTGAATTTTCTATACCGGCAAGATACCAACTTTCAATTTCCTCCACGACAACCTGAGTTCGATCTGAATCTAAATTTTGGAATTTTTTCAATAGTTTTACTTTTCGATCAAAAATGCATGGTGAATGGTCATTGTCGGATACCAAAATGTAAGCGGCTTTCATCATTTCAATGCTTCGCAGGAATTGAGATACTTTTTTTTGAGGCATGTGAGAATATTCAATTATTTGTACTGGTGAAAACTTCTTTCCGATCTCAGGCTTTACTATTCGTTCAAAAAAACGTTTATCATCAGCGCCTTCACCAAAAATAAATAAACGAGCGACTCCCAAGCTTATACTCCTAATAGATCTTGAGCAAAAAGTTCGTCAATACCGATTTCATTTTCAAGAAATATTTTTACGTCAGATTTTTCAACCGGACGGCTAATTACAGAGTACCCTTTTTCATTTCTTGAGACTAAAAGTAAATCTTCCGGGTCGGCGTATTTAACTAATTGGGGATTATGCGTCGATACGATTATTTGGCGATGCTCGGATGCTTCTTTAAAAAGATTGACTAATTTTGAAATGAGTGATGGATGGATATTACGCCCCACTTCTTCAAAAATAATCATCGATAAATCATCATCATCTTTCTCAGTATCAAAAAACAACGCAAGCAATACCGCTGTTAAATAAACCGTTCCATCTGAAAGAAATGAAGATGGAAAGAATTTATGGGTGTTATAGATTTCCTCAACGCTGAATAGCAGGGATTTATCAGCCAATTTAGACGTTTTAATATCTTTTATATATGGGAGTAAATCTTTGATATAGTTTAGAAATTTTTGTCTGGAAGAAGGATTTGCCAGTATATTTTTTAGTACCAGTGCAATATTTTTTCCATCCGTTTCAAGCGCTTTTTTTGCAGCTATTGGTACAGCATTTTTCATCAATTGCGTATTAAAGTCATAAATGGGTAAATGTTCAAAAAGGCCATTGAGCGGTATGATAAACAGGGTGATCAAAGGCGTTTCCAATAACAATCTGTTTTCGGTAAACTTATTATTTTTCACAAATCCCGGTATCACATCATCAAAAATGTCGCGGAATAATGAATCGGCTTTTGAATCCTTGCCGTAAAATTGGTAACGAATCTTTACTTCGCCTTTCTCCGATGCGATATTGATAGAACCCTTGCCTAACGGCTGTGCGGCATTCAAATCGTTATTTTTAACCTGGGGACCAAATGCGTGTAACGCAAAATCTATTTGGCAATTATCATAAGCAATTTCAAAGGTTTTGTTTTTTTTAAATTTAATCGCGAAATCGTTATGAATTTTAGCTAGTTTTAATCCCAGCAATTGCTTTTTGTATGGCAAAAGTCGTCCGACATTCGGCGGAATGAGTGAATAAGACATTTTCAACAACGGATCATTTCGCATCGCATTACAAATATATTCCTTGTCGCCTTGCAAGGATATTGCATTGTCTAACCCGTGACGGCTGATGTCGCGTAAGAAACGAAAAATATTGATAAAATTCGATTTGCCCGAGGCATTTGGTCCGATTAAAATATTGAATTTATCTAATTTGATATCGATTTCATCAAAACTTTTAAAATTTGAGACGGATATAGACTCAAAAAACATTGTTTTTTCCTCAAAAAAATACAAATATTTTTAATCAACCCAATACTTTGCTGAAAATACAACTGAGATGGATAAAACACAATTGATTTTCAATGCAATTCGCGGGCATGGGCATGGCTTTTCGTTGATTGATATCCTTGATTCATTTTTTAACCCGGAGCAGCAACGGGATTCCGTCGTTGAAAAATTCGTTGTGATCCTGAAAAGAATCACTCTATATTATGGTAAATTTTAGATTGTGTAGCGAATGAATTTAAAAATAAAAAATTTTT
>CAYVDX010000651.1:0-3089 GCA_964450485.1 uncultured Calditrichaceae bacterium | reverse complement strand
CAAATTCAGCCGCCCAAAGCCGGCCGCACCGTCACCGCCGATCAATTAGATGCGCCCGGCGAAGGCGTGCTGCCGGAACTCGACCTGCGCGGTCTGGATTCCCACGACGCCGTTGAGGAAACCGATCGCTATCTGGATGAGGCAGTCCAAAGCGATTGGGAAGAAATTCGAATTGTGCACGGGAAAGGCGCCGGCGTGTTGCGCAGCGCGGTCAATCATTTTCTGGCCCGAGATAAACGAGTTGCATCCAAACGCCTGGGCCGCTGGGGCGAGGGCGATACCGGCGTGACAGTTGTAAAGCTGCGCAAAACGTGATTATTTTAAACATCCTTTCGGGTTTCCGATTCTGTAAATTTTTCTGTATATTCACGTAGGGGCGTTCAATTGAACGCCTTTACACAGGGCGTTCAATTGAACGCCCCTACAAACCAAACCCGAACATTTTGGAAAAAATATATGAGCACCCGCAAACGCATTTTTTTAATTGACGGTTCCGCGCTTTTTTATCGTTCCTATTTTGCGTTTATCCGCAACCCGTTGATCAATTCCAAAGGGGAAAATACCAGCGCGTCATTTGGGACGGCGGCGTATCTTCTCAAAATTATTTTGGAAGAAAAGCCGGATTACCTGGCAATGATTTTTGATCCCAAGGGGCCGACCTTTCGCCACGAAATGTATGAACCCTACAAGGCGACCCGCGAAAAGATGCCCGAAGAAATGGCTGATCAGTATCCGCGAATCGTTGAATTGGTCAAAGCATTTGATATTCCCCTGCTGGAAATTTCCGGTTACGAAGCCGACGACGTGATCGGCACGCTGGCAAAACGCGCGGAGGAACAGGGGCTGGAAGTCTTTATGGCGACGTCGGATAAAGACATGATGCAGTTATTTTCACCGCATATCAAAATGTATAGCATGCGTCCCGGCCGGGATTCGGAAATTATGGACGCCGCGTATTTAAAAGAAAAATTCGGACTGACCCCGCAACAGGTCATCGATTACCTGGCATTGATGGGCGACGCCAGCGACAACGTGCCCGGCGTGCCAAAGGTCGGCGATAAAACCGCCCGGCGCCTGCTCCGGGAATTCGGCTCCATGGAAAATATTTATGAAAAGCTGGATAGCGTTTCTAAAAAGTCAATCAGGGAAAGCCTGGCGGCAAATATGGATAAAGCCGAGTTGTCAAAAAGACTGGTGACCATTGATACGAATGTGCCGGTGGATATCGATTGGGAGGCGCTGAAATTGACGCCGCCGAATGCGGAAAAGCTGACGCCGATTTTCCGGGAACTGGAATTCAAATCCCTGATTTCACGGCTTGCCGAAAACGGCGCGGGGGTTGCCGAGACGGTTGAAAATCAACGTTTTGACAGCGAAAATCAGAAATACGAATTGATCGACACGCCGGATCAGCTGACCGCGTTTGTCGAACAGCTTGGCAAACAATCGTTTTTTGTGTTCGACACGGAAACCACCGGGGTGAACGCCTTTGCGTCCGAGGTCATCGGCATTGCTTTTAGTTGGCGGGAAAAGGAGGCGTTTTACGTGCCGCTGATTCATCCTTCCGGTGCGTTGGCGGATGCGGCGGTGTGGCAGGCTTTGAAGCCGATTATGGAAAACCCGGCCGTCAAAAAAGGCGGACAAAATATCAAATATGATGCGCTGATGCTCTGGCAGCACGGCGTTGACGTGCAGGGCATGGATTTCGATACAATGATCGCAAATTACCTGATTGCTTCGGAAATGCGTCAAAACAAGCTGGATATTTTGGTCAGGAAGTACCTGAATTATGAAATGATTCCCATCGAAAAACTGATCGGCCCCAAGGGGAAAAAGCAAAAGAATATGCGGGATATTCCGGTATCGGATGTTTATCCGTACGCCTGTGAAGACGCGGACATGACCTTTCGCCTCATCGCCATTTTGCAAAAAAAGTTAGCGGCAAACGGCGCGGAAAAGCTGTTTCACGACGTGGAAATGCCGCTGGTGGAAGTGCTTTTGGAGATGGAAAAAAACGGCGTCAAGCTGGACGTCTGTTTTTTGGAAACGATGTCGAAATCGCTGAAAATCAGTCTGGCGGAATTACAAACGGAGATCTTCCGGTTAGCCGGGCAGGAATTTAACATCAATTCGCCGCGGCAATTGGGCAAAATACTTTTCGAAAAGCTGGAGATTCATCGCGAGATGAACAAACGCCCGCCAAAGCGAACGCCCACCGGGCAGTTTTCTACTTCCGAGGCGGTGCTGCTAAAATACAAAAAACATCCGGTTGTGCATAAGATATTGAATTTTCGCAAGTTGGCAAAGCTGAAATCAACGTACGTCGATGCGCTTCCCCAGTTGATCAGCCCGCGAACCGGGCGGCTGCACACTTCGTTTAACCAGACGGTTGCGGCAACCGGACGGCTTTCCAGCAGCGATCCCAACCTGCAAAATATTCCCATTCGCGGGCAACGCGGGCGGGAGATTCGCAAGGCGTTTATTCCCGGCGATCCCGGCAGCTACATCCTTTCCGCGGATTATTCGCAGGTGGAATTGCGCATCATGGCGCATATTTCCGGCGACGAGGGGCTAAAACAGGCCTTTCTCAACGGCGAAGACATCCACGCGACCACGGCGGCAGCAGTCTTCAACGTGCCGCCGGATGAGGTAACGCCGGACATGCGCCGCAAGGCAAAAGAGGTCAATTTCGGGATTATTTACGGCATTTCCCGCTATGGGCTGGCATCCCGGCTGGATATTTCTTCCGATGAAGCCGAGCGGATTATTACCAACTATTTTGCGCGGTTTCCCAAAGTGAATGACTACATCCGCGATGTGATCGCTTTTGCCCGGCAGAATAATTATGTCGCGACGATTTTGAATCGCCGACGCTATCTCCCGGAAATCAACAGCCGGAACGGGACGATCCGCCAAAATGCAGAGCGAATGGCCATCAATGCGCGCATCCAGGGCAGCGCCGCGGATTTAATCAAAGTTGCGATGATCAACATTTTTCGTAAATTAAAAGCGCGGAAATTGCAGTCAAAAATGCTGCTGCAAGTGCACGACGAACTGGTTTTTGAAGTGCCGGAAAATGAACTTGATCG
>CAYVDX010000650.1:0-3092 GCA_964450485.1 uncultured Calditrichaceae bacterium | reverse complement strand
GTCAATGGTTATTGGTCAATTGCACAATCAGCAACGAACAATGAACAATGATCCTGCTTGCCCCTTTGGGTAGTTCAGAAATTTATGGGAAAAGTTATATGGGAAGTTGAAATTGGATCTGAATTTGAGCGGCAAACTATCGCAATTTCTTCACTTCAGCTAAAAAGTCGCGAATAGAAATGACCTCAACCTTTGGGAAAGGGATATCACGTAATATTCTGAAATGTTTATCATTGGTGACAATATATTTTACATTCGCAGCAATGGCGCAATCTACAAATTTATTGTCATCTTTATCCGCTTCGATTAAACCCCACTTGTAATACACTTCTGTCTTCAGGATGTTTTTTAGCTTCAGAAGCATTTCGGCAACATTTTTTGCGACTATCGCATTGGTTTTTTGCTCAATGATTTCGATATATTCTGATAAAATTTCATTGCTGATGGCCAGTTCAAAATGACCGTTTATTAAAGCGGTAAATATGGGGCGATACTTTGATCGGGTCGGAATGGAGATCAATAAAACGTTGGTATCTAATACGACTCTCATGCTCATTTGTAAGTGGTTCTCAAATGTTCATTTGCCCATTTTTCCATCGTGTTATTTGACCAGTTGTTTTGCTCCCAGAGTCTATCCATTTCACCGGCAGCTTGTTCGGCAAAATATTTAGCTAATAATTCCCGTATTTCAATGATTTGTTGTTCGCTTAAATCGAAACTGAATACTTTTAACAATTCTAATTGTAAATTGGTTAATCTATTTGCAGTTTTCATATCTTATCCTTATTTCAATTTTTTCCTCAAGAAAACTACAAAACTGATATGGTATTTGCAACGCAATTCTTTTTATCAAGGGGGCAAATTGATATTCAAATTCAAACGCCGATTCCTCAGCAAGCCACTTGCGACGGGCATAGCCCCGGGCGCCAAATAACACCTTAAAGGCAATGCCCAATTCCCGGAGTTGACGATTAATCTCGTTAAACAGCGGGACGCGGTAGGGGGTGGGGATGCTGGTTATTAGTAAAACTTTGGTCAATGGTCATTTGCTCGCTTTGCTCTGTCAATGGTCAATTGCACTTCGTGCGTCAGATGGCTGCGCCGTCAGTTGCTTGCCCCTGTGGCGATGCCGGATGCCTATTTCCAATAGGTAAAAGAAAGTCAATGGTCAAATAGGCTGCGCCGTCATTAATGGTCATTTGTCAATGGCCAACGGTTCACTACGCTTGCGTCAATTGTCAATGGGGATTGGTTGTTGAAAATTGAAAATTGGTTTCTACTATATCAGGTGTTTCTTGTTGCTAAATGCCATTTGCTATGGCTGATGGTTGTCAATTATCAAGGGGGATTTAACCGGTTTTCTTAAAATTGAGAATATCATTTTTTAGGTCTAATTGGTAGGTCAAAAAAGTATTGATGTTAATCTTTTGAGATGAATTTAAGATTTCAATGCCAACGATTTTGCCATCTTCGGTAACATCCAGGTTCACACCTTCTGATATCTCGATAACGCCCTCGGGTTTTCGGGTTCCCAATTGTAAATACAAGGCGTCAACTTTTTCATCATAACTGACTTTCATGATAATCCCCTTTTTAGCGGATAAACCGTTATTATAATAACGAAACTATCGGTTACGTCAAAGACAATTTTTAAGGGGTATGTAAATCCTTTAACCGGTTTTACAATGGTCTGTTTTCCCAGGTTTTTCTCATGCTTTACCAAGTCGAATACAATATCCTTTGGAATTTTATAAAGCTTCATTCTTCGTCGCGCATGTCTGGAAAATTTTATTTCCATTGACTCTCCTGAGATTCGTATTCCTCCATGTCAGAAACTTCATGCGGAGAGTGGTTGGATGCGTTTTATTTGACTTAACCTGGCGGCAAATGCTAACACAGCGAGTATATCATCTTTTTCCAGGTCTTCGTAATCAGCCAAAATTTCTTCGATGGTCATACCGGCGCTTAAGAGTTCCAGTATTGTTTCGACCGGGTAACGCATGCCACGAATGCAGGGCTTGCCATGATAAATTTTCGGGGAAATGGTAATTCGTTCAAGGAGCGATGTGTTTTTTTGCTCAGATATTAAGTTCTTTTTTTTCATGGAATAAATATAGCGATTTGCCTGCTTGTTCGCAAATTAATTTATTCGCTTGCGTCAATGGACAATTGCTCGCTTCGCTCGTTGCCTGTCCCGGAACGCAGGGATCAGTTGGGCTTTGCCCGTCAATGGTCAGTTGCTCGTTGCACTCGCGTCAATTGCACTTCGTGCGTCAGATGGCTGCGCCGTCAGTTGCCTGCCCCTGTGGGGTTAATCGTCATTTGTCAATGGATAAAGATATTGATGGGCAGTTGTACAATGAACAATCGTTTATTGTCGATGGTCAATCGTCAATTGTCATTGGACAACCAGCAACGGACAATGGACGATAATCAATGGACAAAGATGTCATTGGTCAATTGCATTCCGTTTGTCGTCTGTCAATCGTCGATACCGATACTGCCACGGAACGCCGGGGTGATTTTTTGGCGTCCGGATTGATGTTTTGGAAATGTCAGGGATGCAGCAATCTAAATCCTGCTTGTTTGAAATCGCTGTCAAAAGATAAAACGTCAGTTATGTTATTTTCTTTCATTACAACAAAGGAAATACAATCAACCAATCCCCAGTTTTTATCCTGGTATTTTTGATAGAATTCATATCCTTTTTGGAATAAAGCGGCGTCTAAATTTATCAATTGTGCTTCTTCGGATGAAAGAATTGCATCGATGAGTTCAATGGCTTGCTGTTTGAAATTTTTAGCCAGGGCGTTTCCTATTTCAAGTAAAATGATATTCGTTGTTATGATGGGCGTATTTTCAAATATAACCGACAGCTTCAACGCCTGATGATGATATTGGTCATTTCGATTGATCAAGGCTACAAAAAAAGAGGTATCGGCAAAAACCTTATTCGTCATGTTGATTACCGGAAATGTAAATATCCGCTTTTTGAGCAAAATCCTTGGACGCGGTTATCTGAATTTTTCGTAGTTTAGACATCAAACTGCCAGGTTTGCTTAGCGCCTTTTGTTCCTCAAAATTTTTAATGA
>CAYVDX010000649.1:0-3093 GCA_964450485.1 uncultured Calditrichaceae bacterium | reverse complement strand
GCCGCGCAGCCTTGCTCATTGTCATCTTCCAAAATATCTAATAATTTATCTGATTTTTTATTTTTCAGTTGTGATAATCTTTTCAAATGATCTTCTTTTATTTTTCGAACTCTCTTCGGTTGAATCAAATCTTCCAAACTCTCATCACTCATCCAATGATACCCGTCCTTTTCATATTCAATGGCTTTTTGGAATAGTTCCGGGTGTTGTTCATACAGCCACACCCACTCAATCTTCTGCTGAAAAAAACAGAAAAAACAACCGGAACGAGTGCGGGCATATTTCACGGCCTGATCATTGACTTTAAACTCAACCGGCTGATAATATTGGGGAATCCCCACCCCGCTTTCCTCTAAAATGCGAAAGATGTCATCCCGCACTAAAATATCCGCATTATCGAGCAACGGATAATCATTCACTAAAGACAACGGATATTCGGTGTGTCTTAAATATTCAAAAATAACCCGGTTAAAGCTTGTGATGTCTGCCTCAAGTAACGCATTTAATTTTTGATCAAGATTGAATTCGGGCGTGGTATTTTGTCGTACCGTTTCAATGATGGTGTCTTTTTTATCCATCGGTGCGTGTTGCAGGTATAATTCCACAATAACTGAAATCGATTGATTATTCAACACTTTGGCAATGACGTCCCTGCTCCAAATATTTTTGCGAAAAGGAAAAATCGATTGGATATTGGGTTTCCGGGAAATATAAGCTTCGCGGTTTTCATCCCCGCGAATCCCGACATAGGAGATGACCGGATCATCACCGACAAATTTTTCAAACGGTTCTAACTTCAGTTTTCGGGTACACCACCGCGATTGTGACGAAGGCAAATAACCGCCATATATTTCCAAAAAATGATCAAAGGGCGCATCGTAGGGACTTTCATCTACCGAGGACAACCGTGAAATTCTTTTGTTTAAAAGCGTTTCCAGTTTTTCCACCAACACATACGTTTCGTCTAATTCCCGGCCGGTATCGCAAAAATAGTATTCGATTTCCAGTTGAGGATATTTTTCATTGAGGTAAATGGCCAGGGCGGCGCTATCCTTGCCGCCGGATATTCCCAAAACATGCCTGACTTTATTCATGAGTACCCCTCTTTTCGGGATCAGGTAATTCTTCCTGTAATAACTTAATTAAAGCAGCAATATTAATGTTTTTATTTCTACCCAATTGTTTTTGAATCTTTCGCTTTATTTTTTGAACGTCAGATTCTTGTTGCCTGGAAATTCGCAACAATTGAGATTTGCTGCTTTTATGGGGTATGGTCAACTCCACTTTAACCACTTCTTCATTCGCTTCATCGATTTCCATCTTGGCAATATCACATAAATTATCCAATTCCCGGATGGTATTGCTCATTTTTTCGATGATGAGTTCTTCTTCCTCATCACGCATTTTTTCAACCGGTTTACCTAACAGAGATTGTATGACCGCTCTCAACCAGGGTGTTCGTTCATCTAATTGCGACATCAATTGCCGATAAAAAACCTTTTGATGGGGCAGCAACAAAGGCGTTTTCAGCGTCTCATAACGCCGCTTAATTGCTGCCTGGTATTCCGCAAAAGCCATACCTTCGTATCCGGTTATATTTAACAGATGATTTTCGAGGCGATTTAACAGCGCATCAAAACAGGTTCTCAATTCCCGAATACCGTTTTGCAATTGCAGAATATAATCCGCCAAAGCATCTGTCGATTCATATAATTTCAATTGGGTATAGCCTAAAGCCCGGGGAAAATCATCAAAAAATGTTTTCTCAGGATCGGTGGCATTGACTATGACGTCGCGTAAATTCAAAACGCTATGGGATAATCGCTTGGTTTTCTTTGCATATTCCGGCAGCCCGCGATAAAAAGATAAAAAAGGTTTAATGGTTTCAATAAAACTCTTTGTTGTGGGAGCTTCGTCTGGCGATTGATTTAAGAAACGACGGTATTTATTAAACAAATCGAGCTTTACGCCCTGCAATTCAAAAGATTTAACCTGAAATTTTTGAGGGGATTTAATGATTAAATCTAAGGAGTCGGTGCTAACCGTGGGAATAAAGCCTTCTTCTCCGAAAAGCGCATAATCTTCCCGTTTGATAAACAGAAAGATCGGTATCCAAAAGTCAATCAATCCACGTTTCAGTTTCAACGGTTTCACAGATAATGCTTCTACAAACTCGAGAAGGTTCTTTTTGGTTACTTTCGCGCTGTTCAAAAAATTTTCAGATGTTTCCCATAACGCTTTAAAAGATGGCTCAACCGGTTCCCCTAATGAATACATCCCGTCTTTTTCCCGGTGAATGCCGGTATTTTTCAATAACGATAAATATATAGTTTTTTCCGGGGGGAATTCATTCTTTTGATAACCTAAATCCGCCTGATCCCACCGTTCTGCCAGGGCAGCGAACAAATTTTTTCTTGCTTTGGAAATAACGCTTGGCAGTTTTTCCCGGTTGATCAACTCGTTTTTAAAGACAGGTGTTTGGGGATAAATCGCTTCACAAATTTCTGAAAGCAACGTGGTAAATCTTCCCCGGTTGTTGATGGGAACGATTTTACCTTGAAAAATCCAAACCACTTCACCGCTGTTTTGATACAAGTTACTTAGAACACATTGATCCAATTCTTGCTTTCGGAATTCCATCATATTGCGGAGTTCGCGTTCCGCCACGCGATCATCCACTCGCTTTTCAATCACGTATTGAATCTTATCAATTTCCCGTAAAATGCCGCGGATTTGTTCGGTATTCCGGTAAAAGCCATATAAAATGGCTTCATGTTCAAGTATGTCATCCCGGGTGAGTTGATCTGCAAAGATCAAATTAATAATCCCGTCAACTTGTCCTTTGGGCGGCGTGTCAATTGGCGTATCAGAAAAATGGAATTGGAAAAATCGCGGCGTTCCGTATTTATAATGTACTGCTTTAGCAGTTAAATAAGGAAAACTGAAATGGCTGCGCAGCCGGGTAACAATATCGCTAATTTCTTCAACTTCATTCGCTGCGCGTTCAATTTCCACTCCTATGTCTAAATCGTTACCCTCAAAAATTATGTATTGGTCTTTATTATTGGGCAATCGGATGATTTTTTTGATTTC
>CAYVDX010000648.1:0-3100 GCA_964450485.1 uncultured Calditrichaceae bacterium | reverse complement strand
AATATTCCATCAGCAAATTCATGCCTTCCGGGGAAATTTTATGGGCGACATTGCCTACTTTTCGCTGGCTCAAAAAATGCGCCGTTAGCGCGGGAATATCGTCTTTTCGCTCCCGCAGCGGCGGAATTTTGATGGGAATGACGCTCAGGCGGTAAAACAAATCTTCCCGGAAATCGCCGTCCATCACTCGCTTGGGCAAATTGCGATTGGTCGCGGCGATGATGCGCACATCCACCGACAGCGTTTCCTCCCCGCCGACCCGCTCGAATTCGCCCTCCTGCAACACGCGCAGCAATTTCACCTGCATGTTTTGGGTAATATCGCCGATTTCATCCAAAAACAGCGTGCCGCCGTTGGCCAGTTCAAAGCGCCCTTTTTTCCGTTTGATCGCGCCGGTAAACGCACCTTTTTCGTGCCCGAACAGTTCGCTTTCCAGCAAATTGTCATTCAGCGCGCCGCAGTTAATTTTGATAAACGGCTGCCCGGCCCGCGGGCTGTTTTTGTGAATGGCCCGCGCCGCCAATTCCTTGCCGGCGCCGCTTTCCCCTTCGATCAAAATCGTGCTATCCTGCCTTGCCACACGCTGGATCAAATCGAAAACCTTTTGCATCGGCGCGGACGCGCCGATCATATCGCCGAACTGCTCTTCCTGCAACAGCCGGTTTTGCTCCAAAAGATGATCGAGCCGCTGCCGCTGCCGGATTTTTTCCCAGGCTTTTTTCACCCGAACGCGCAGTTCTTCCATGGAAAACGGCTTGGTCAAAAAGTCCGTCGCGCCCAACTGCATGGCGTTCACGGCCACTTCCACCGTGCCGAACGCCGATACCATGATCACCTCGGTTTGGGGATGACTTTTTTTGAGCGTTTCCAGCAGTTCCATGCCGCTCATCGGTTCCATTTTCAGATCGGCGATTACCAGCGGCGCGGGCTGTTTTTCAAAAAATGCCAGCGCATCCGGCGCGTTGTCGAATTCGTACACCGTGTAATTTTCGCGGCGCAGGCTTTCGGTCATGCCCAGGCGCATGTTGTCGTTATCTTCGACGATCAGGATTTCTTTTTTCAGCATCAGCAACGCTCTTTTTTTATAAATCGTTTTGAACCGCCAAACGCTGGAGGTTTTTGAAACCTCCAGCGTTTTTAGAGATTTTTGAAACCTCCAGCGTTTTTAGAGATTTTTGAAACCTCCAGCGTTTTTACTATTTTGAACCAAACTGATAATATTTAAACGACGGCACGCCGCAGTTTAGCAAGTCAACCAGGGTCTCCTGGACAAATCCCCGGCTTTTGAGTATTTCGTTGCCGCTATTTGCTTCCACAATCATTGCATCGAAACAGTTCGGGCATAAACACGGCGACGGGTCTGTCGGTTCCCAGGCTTGTTTAATGGCGACGCCATCGCGCAGCAGTTGCGTCAACACACTGTCGTATTCACCATAGCGATCCACCAAATAATAGACCTTGCTCAAATCTTCCGGCAGCATGACTTCCGTCACGATGAGCGGTTCCGTGTTGAGCGGATTAGCAATTGAGCGGGTATCCTCCGCACATTGCAGCAACCCGAACGCTAAAACAGCAAAGCAAATTAAATTGAATATTTTCATGGCTTTATCTCCTTTTTTGTAATGCTGGTTATTTTTCATTCCGGACAAAATTAAGCGCGCCCATATTCGCATCGTAAAAAATGCGCAGCGAATTGTCATCGACTTCAAAATTGGACGCATCCATCAGCGCGTTGACGAATTTGTCGCCTTGGGAAGCTGGCCCGCAGGCAATTTCTGTTTGCGTCAATTCCCGGATGGCAATCGCGCCGCTTTGGATCACCGCTTGTCCGCCGTAAAGATTGCAATCCGCCCTGCCGGAAATTTCGAAATTCTTCTTCACATTCAAGGTGTAAATTTGATCTTGCGGCACCCTCAGTTTAGCGCCCGGAATCTGTTCAAATGATCTTAATTCCCACTCGACCTCGAATAATTTATCCGTGTTTGAAAAGGAGGTGGATTGCTCACACGTTGAAAGCAACATCAAAAACCCACATAAAACGCAAATATTGATCATCGATTTCATCTTTTATACTCCTGTTTTACAATAAAAATACTCCCGCCTTTTTTGCGGTTTTCAGCGAAGATTTTCGCGTTGTTTTCCCGGCAAAATTTTTGGCAAATCGCCAGTCCGAGACCGGTGCCGTTGGCGCGCGTCGTGAAAAAAGGCTCGAAAATCTTCGTCATTTCCGCTTCGGGAATGCCGGGGCCGTCGTCGCTGACGCGAATTTCCACGCCGGATCCGTTTCGCGCGGTTTCGATCAAAATATTGCCGCCGTTGTCCATCATTTCCAGGCTGTTGGTGACCAGGTTTTGCAGCACCTGACGCAGTTGCCGCCGGTCAAACTCGATGGTCTCGCCGTTGCTGTGATCGGCCAGCATCGCTTCTTTTTGCGCAATTTTATCTTTCAGCGACGATTGCACTTCCGCCACGATTTCCGCCACTTGCACGGTTTCCTTTGCGGGCGGCGAGGGGCGGCTGTAGTTCAAATACGCGGTGATCAAGCCTTTCAACCCGCTGATTTCATCCAGAATTTTGCCGATATATTCCGTGTCCGCCTGATTCCGCTGCAAATCCTCTTTCACCAGCCCGGCCAGCAGTTCGATGCCGCCCAGCGGATTGCGAATTTCATGGGCAATTTGCGCCAGCATGGTTTCCTTTTCCTGGTGATGCCGCGCCAAATCGTGGCGCATTTTATCCAGCGCATTTGCCAAAATGGCCAGTTCGCCAGTCACGTCTTTGGGCAGCGGCGCGGCAAAATCGCCCTTGCCCAGCATTTTGCTGAAGCTCACCAGTCGGTCGATGGGACGGGCAATGGCCCGCGCCAACAGCCAGCCGCACAACGCCGTGATCAACACCCCGGCAATGCCGATCAGCCAAAACACATTGGCCAGCGATTCCACCTTTTCCAACCGACTCGCGCTTTCCCGAACGCCCACCCAATGACTGTCGTCCAGCCGGAAAAATCCCCACAAATACCACTGCCCGTTCTTGCCTTTGAACGGCAGCGACGTGGCCGCCCGGCCAACGGCTAAATCCAGGATTTCCCGGCGATTGAGCA
>CAYVDX010000647.1:0-3104 GCA_964450485.1 uncultured Calditrichaceae bacterium | reverse complement strand
GGCCATCATGGCTGTGCCGGGGCAGGACGAACGCGATTGGGAATTCGCGGAAGTATATAACCTTCCCATCATTCGCACCGTGCAGCCGCCGGACGATTTTGACGGCAAGGCTTATACCGGCGATGGACCGGCGATCAACAGCGAATTTCTGGATGGATTACATGTCGCGGAGGCAAAAGAAAAAATGATTGAATGGCTGGAAGCGCGGGACAAGGGTGAACGCAAAGTGAATTATAAATTGCGCGACTGGCTGTTCAGCAGGCAACGCTATTGGGGGGAACCCTTTCCGATTCTGCACGCCCCGGATGGAAGCATCATGCCCCTCGGCGAAGACGATTTACCGTTGGTATTACCGGAAATGGAAAATTACAAACCCAAACCGGGCGATGATCGCGGCAGTGAACCACAGCCGCCTTTAGCCAACGCACCGGACAGTTGGAAATATGTGGAAAAAGACGGGGTGATCTACACCCGCGAGTTCAATACCATGCCACAGTGGGCCGGTTCCTGCTGGTATTATCTGCGTTTTGTCGATCCCCACAACGACAAAGCATTGGTAGATGCGGATCGGGAACGCTATTGGATGAATGTGGATTTATACGTCGGCGGCGCGGAACATTCAGTGTTGCACCTGCTGTATGCGCGTTTTTGGCACAAGGTGTTGTATGACATCGGTGTGGTTTCCACCAAAGAACCCTTTCAAAAATTGGTGCACCAGGGCATGATTTTAGGTGAAATGGAGTTTAGTCTGTATATCGATGCGACCGGCAATCCTGTTTCCGCGGAAAAGGTGCAAAGCGACAACACCCTTGAAGGCGCCGGAGAGAAAGTTACCATGCAAAGGCTGGATGAAAGCGAGGTGGAAAAACGTGGTGAATATTTCGTCTGGCTCAAAAACCCCAACATCCGCGTGGACGCCAAGGCTTACAAAATGAGCAAAAGCCGCGGTAATGTGATCAATCCCGATCAAATCGTGGCGCGTTACGGCGCGGATTCCCTGCGGCTTTACGAAATGTTTATGGGACCGCTGGAGCAGATAAAACCCTGGAGCATGAAAGGCGTGCAAGGCGTGCACCGCTTTTTGAAACGCACCTGGCGACTGTTTTTAGAAGATGACGATCAATTGTCCCCGCTGATTGTGGATATGGAACCGGGAAAAGAACAACTATTCCATCTCCATGCCGCCATCAAAAAAGTCACCGAAGATATCGAGGGACTGCGTTTTAACACCGCGATTGCCCAAATGATGACCTTTGTCAATGAAGCCAACAAATGGCGCAAACGCGCCCGTTCCGTGATGGCGGAATTTATCAAACTGCTTAGCCCCTTTGCACCGCATATTGCCGAAGAAATTTGGCAAAAGTTGGGGAATGCCAACTCGCTGTCGTATGAAACATGGCCGCAATACGATGAAAAATACCTGGTACAGGATACCACTCAATTGGTTGTGCAGATTAATGGCAAGCTGCGCTATAAACTGGATTTGGAAATGGGATTGAGCCGTGAAGCAACTGAAGAGATCGCCATGAAAACCGAACGCATCCAGCAATTGATTGACGGCAAACAGGTGATCAAAGTGATTGTGGTGCCGAATAAGTTGGTGAATATTGTGGTTCGGGGGTGAGCCAATCCCGCAGATGGCTGAAATTTAACTGAAACCACTGAACAGAATGAAAATATTAAAGTTAAGTATGAAAACCCGGTCACGATAAAAAGGGAATAGGTTTGTCCAAAAGGGATGGATGGTAAAATGGCTGAATGGTTATTTTAATAAACCGTTTAACTATTCAAACATCCAGCCATTTATACGCCTGTTGATTTAGTCAAATTTTGCGGATATTTTTGCGGAATAATGCTGTGTTAATCGATCAATATTCAGCAAAAAGAATTATTATCCGACCTTACGCGGTTACAAATATTTCGCCCCGTTGAGGCGATAATTTATACTGAAATCACTTGCGATAAATATTTCTCTTCGCGATGGATTTCAATGCGCTTGAGGTGAACGCCCTTCGTCCAATTGTTTACAGCATCCGTCAATGGATTTGAATCTGCCGGGCAACGGCAGATTTGGCTTTCGGCATCCGCAGGGTCAGCATACCGTTTTTGAAACTCGTTTTGATTTTGCTTGCATCGATCTCATAAGGCAGCCGTATTTTTCGGGAAAAAGAGCCGTAACGCTGTTCCCGGCAAAGGAAATTTGTCTCTTCTTCCGCGGGCCGCCGTTCACCGCGCAGCCATAATTCACCGTCCTGAATGGTCAGGGAGACATTCTCTGCATCCACGCCCGGTAATTCCGCGCGTAAAATCAAAGCATTTTCGTGATCGCTCATCTCAATACGCGGCACCCAATCGACATCCGGTTCGAGCATCCACTGATCCGGTTGGTTGAATTCAGCAATTTGCGGAAACATATCGTGCATCCAACGCCGCATTGGCGACCAATACACATGCGGATGATAGGGCCAATGGCTAACAGGGTATTTTTGCATTTCATTTCTCATGATGCGTCCTCCTATTTTTCGTTAACCTTTGTGAATGATTGGCCGGATGCTTTGTCATCATTATAATACAACTGGTTTCCGGCTTTATCCGTCACCAAAACAGTGACTTCAATTCCCTTTTTGACGCTGGCAGTCACCACGCAAAAATCTTCAAACAATGACAAGCATCTGTCTAAGCGCTTTGTTTCTTCCGTGTTGACATCGAGGGTGATGTGAACGTCTAATTTTCCCACGCGCAGGCGGCCGCGTTCGTTGCGGGTCATTGTGCCGGTCACGCTGGTGTGAACGCCATTAACCCCGCGGCGCGCCTTTTCGAGACAAAAAATCAGGCTTGCGCTCAGGCAATTTCCCACGGCCGCGCCCAACAAACGCGCGGCGTTGGGTCCTTTTTCATCACCCAAGGGTTTCGGCTCATCGACGAGAATCGAGGCAAATTTTTTATTGTCGAATCGAACCGTAAACTCATAATTATTAATGCGTTCCAAATCTACTAAAAATTTTCCGTGTTCAGCCATTGTGTTCTCCGTATTCAGGTTTCAACTTAGTAATTGATGTTACGCGCTTTTTGTTTGTAAGCCCTTAAAAGGGCTACACAACGTT
>CAYVDX010000646.1:0-3106 GCA_964450485.1 uncultured Calditrichaceae bacterium | reverse complement strand
TAAACTTAACCACCAAAACACGAAAGCCAAACGCTGGAGGTTTCCAAACCCTCCAGCGTTTATCGAACAAAATCAAACGCTGGAAGTTTCCAAAACCTCCAGCGTTTATACAGCGTTTACAATGAACCTTCACTCAAAAAAAAGATTGCTGATTTTTGCCTGTTTCGTCCTTTTTGTCGGCGCGATATTGGCGATGCCGCTGATCGGCAGCCAAAAACTTGATTATCAACAGGTTATCGCGTATTTTTTTGGACATGAGAATGGCGACGGGGTGATATTTTTTCGTATTCGCCTGCCCCGTGTGTTGCTGGGCGCAATGACCGGGGCGTCGCTGGCCGTTGCCGGCGTGGTGTTTCAGGCCTTGCTGCGAAATCCGTTGGCAACGCCGTACACCCTGGGCGTTTCGGCGGGCAGCGCATTTGGCGCGCTCATCGTGATCAAATTGGGAATCACCTTTGCATTCCTGGGGTTTTCCGCCGTGCAATTGGCCGCGTTTGCCGGCAGTTTGCTGACCATCGGCCTGGTTTATCTGCTTTCCCGCCAGGCCAAAAAGCTCTCCATTTACGCCATGATTTTGGCAGGCGTCACCATCGGTTATTTTTTCTCCGCATCGATTTTGATTCTCCATTACATCGCCGATTTTACCGAAACCCACCAAATGATTCGCTGGACCATCGGCGGTCTGGATATCGTCGAACCGGCGACGCTGCTCAAAAGCCTCCCGATGATTGTGATTTGCTGGCTCGTTTTGTGGGGAATGGGTCGCACCTTCAACGTGATGAGCACATCCGAGGAAATCGCCCTCAGCAAGGGCGTCAACGTGCTGCGCGTGCAAAAAATTGCCTTTGTGCTGGCGTCGCTGTTGACCGGCAGCGTGGTGGCGTTGAGCGGGCCGATCGGTTTTGTCGGGCTGATCATTCCGCACATTCTGCGGCTGTTGGGCGGGCCGGATCACCGCTACCTCATTCCCGCGGCGATCTTTTTGGGCGGCGGTTTTTTGCCCATCGCGGACAGCATCGCCCGCACGATGCTCGCACCAATCGACCTGCCGGTGGGCATTATTACCACGCTGTTGGGCGGGCCGTTTTTCCTGTGGCTGTTGGTAAAACGCCGCTAATTTGCTGTAAATCCCTCCATTGGTTCAAAAAGTAATTCCGTCCTCCCCAAAATTCAATCATAAAATTGGGAATTATCTCGATAATTTTGTTATATTTATGCGCGGATTTTTCAAAAAACAGTTAAAAAACGGCAGATTATTCAATTCAGGAAGGGCGTATGGCAATATTGAAACGAAGTTCCGGATTACTTTTGCACCCGACTTCACTCCCCGGGGGTTTTGGGATTGGAGAATTGAATTCACTGGCCTATCGTTGGGTCGATTTTTTGGTTGACGCAAAGCAAAGCATCTGGCAAATCCTGCCGCTGGCGCCCACCGGTTATGGCAATTCACCGTATTCCACCGCTTCGGTCTTTGCCGGCAACCCCTTGCTGCTGGACTTGAAACGCATTGCCCACGAAGGTTTTATTGATTTTAGCGCTTTGGAAAACGCGCCGAATTTCACTTTCGATCATGTGGATTTTGAAGCCGTGATCAATTGGAAAATGCCCCTGCTGTTGGACAGTTATCATCAATTTCGCGAAAAAGCAACGCCGGAAGCGCAAGATTCGTTTCGTAAATTTTGCCAAAACCACAATGGCATCTGGCTAAATGATTTTGCGACATTCATGGCGTTCAAAAACCATTTTGACGGCAAAGCCTGGAATGAATGGCCCACGCCGCTCCGCCGGTTCAACCCCCGCGCCGTCAAAAACATGCAGGCAGAACTTGCCCGACAAATTGACGCACACAAATATCTTCAATACCAATTTTTTAAACAGTGGATGGAATTAAAAGCATACACCAACGAGCGCGGCGTCCAAATTATGGGTGATATTCCCATTTATACAAACTTCGATTGCGCGGAAGTGTGGGCGAATCAGGACATTTTTTTGCTGGATGATGATGGCAATCCAACCGAGGTTGCCGGTGTGCCGCCGGATTATTTCAGCCCGACCGGCCAGTTGTGGGGCAACCCGATTTATGATTGGAAATCCTTAAAAAACAGCGGGTTTCGGTGGTGGATCGAACGGGTGCGAATGATTCTGGAAACCGTGGATATCGTGCGAATTGATCATTTTCGCGGGTTCGAATCCTTTTGGGCGGTGCCGTTTGGCGCAAAAACCGCCGAGCACGGCGAGTGGCGAAAAGGCCCCGGCAATGCTTTTTTTGACGCGCTCATCAAGGCCTTGGGAAAGATTCCCATCGTGGTGGAAGACCTCGGTTTTATCACCGAAGCTGTTGGAAAACTTCGCGACGACTATCATTTTCCCGGCATGAAAATCTTGCAATTCGCCTTTGGCGGCGATCCGAACGAGCCGTTTTTACCGCACAATTACGAGCGAAATTGCATCGTTTACACCGGCAGTCACGACAACGACACGACCCTGGGCTGGTTCAAAAACGCGCCGGAATATGAGCAAAAAAACTGTGTGAAATATATCGGCGGCTTGCGGGATGATATTTCCTGGGAGATGATTCGCCTGGCCAGCGCTTCAACCGCGGTGATGGCAATTTTTCCCGTGCAGGATGTTCTGAGCCTGGACGAAAGCGCGCGCATGAACACCCCCGGCAAAGCGGCGGGAAATTGGAGCTGGCGCTTGCTGCCGGATCAATTAGGCAATCATCACGCCCAAAAACTCGCGGCTTTGAGCGAAACGTATGGGCGCGTTCCCGCCGGGGAATCCAAAGACGAATAAACTGTCATTAAAAGCCGCGGGATTTTTAAAATGCTTCACTTCTCAAACGGATGTTTTTACCTTTAATTGTAACTATTGCTCGCGCATTATTATCAAATAATAGCAGCATTTATAAGGTTATTTGCGATTTTGTTTGCGGAAATGATAACGACAAAAACATTCAGTATCGGACACTTTTTAAAAGCGGGCAATATTGTGTGAATTAGAAGCAGGGCTTCTTGGAAAATCGTGTTGCAATCCCGGCGCTCCGCATGCGCGTAAACCTTAAGGATTTTCTATCGTCCCTACGGGACTATGCGAGGGTTTTGTG
>CAYVDX010000645.1:0-3110 GCA_964450485.1 uncultured Calditrichaceae bacterium | reverse complement strand
GCCATCAACTATGACGTCATTATGGTTGACTGCGCCACGTTCAGCATCTTTTTTGATCTGGAAGGCACGCTGACGCCGTAGGGCTGACCGAATTGTTTCCCCACCTTGACAAGGAGGGGACGCGTAGCGAAGCGTTCAGCGAGCGGAGCAGGGGCGGTTGACGCCGCGAAATCGAGCTTACCACCCCTGATTTTTTCTCCGGGCTGCCGGGATTTAAAAATCTGTCCCCTTCCCGGAACGCAGGCTGTTGCAGATTGTCATTCCCGAACGCTTTTATCGGGAATCCACTGCCACAAAGTCATAGATTCCCGCTAAAAACATGCGGGAATGACAGAAATTGAGCGCTATTCTGCTAATCTGCAACAGCCTCAACGCCGGGACGGGGAATTTGGAACGATTTTTACCTGAGTAATTAAGGAAGGCAATATGAAAACAATCATCATTATAAACAGCTTTCTCTGGCTGCTGACGGCGCTGCTAATATTTTCCGTTTCCGGTTACAGCAAGGGGAAAGCGATCAAAAAATCCGGCGGCGAAACGGCGGCGATTCAGTCGTTGGCGAAAACCGGGTCGCCGGAAATCCACGGCACGGTCAAATTCGAGGAAATCTTTGCCGATTCCGTCGCCATCAGCCGGTGGACGATTCTCAACGAGGATCACAGCAGCCATTTGGGCGAGCCGTCGGTCGGGGAATTCGTGCCGATGCTGGAATTCGTCACCGGTGATGTGGTGAATGCGGAAACGCCCGGCACCTTTTTTTGGGCGAGCAATTTTTCCAATGCTTTTGGAAAACTGCTGGATGAATGGCTCATCTCGCCGCCGCTTCCCACTGTGGAACTCGGCGATACGCTTTATTTTTACGGCGGCTCTCCCGGCGAGGCGGATCACGATTCCATCCAGGTGCGCCTGGCGGTCAGCGATCCGCGGGACACCACCACGGCGTTTGTTCACAACCTGGGCCGTTTCAAAATGGATGGCCCAATGGGCGGCTGGACGCTCTACAAAGTGGGGCTGGATATTCCCGAAGCCATCGGAAAACCGGTCTGGATTGCCCTGCGCTACTGGCATACGAACGGCGGGGCTTTCGGCGATTTTTCCGATAATGTCTGGATCGATCACGTCACGGTGGTGAACAACCCGGTTACCGGCATCGGTGATGAACCGGGAGCGGCGCCGCGGGTTTTCCGGTTGGAACAGAATTATCCCAATCCCTTTAACCCGGAAACGACAATCAGCTATCAGCTATCAGCCGTCAGCAATGTTCGCCTGGTTATTTACAATACCCTGGGACAGAAAGTAAAAACGCTGGTGAGCGAACGGCAGCCTGCCGGTGTATTTTCAGTGGAATGGGATGGACGGGATGATCGCGGCAGGGTGGTTCCCGGCGGGGTGTATTTCTATCGCCTGACCGTGGACGGCAGCAAAACGCTGGCGCAAACGCGCAAAATGATTTTGATGAAATAATGGGAAAACGGCAATGGCTTTTGGCAGTTAGCCGTTGGCGGAAAACAGGAAATTTACCATTTGAAAATATTATGAATGAGAAAACAGGAGCAGACCACATGAAAAATCAGCAAAAAAATAGAGATTTACAGGTGCCGGCGAAGAAAACCGGGAACGTGGCGGGAAAGAAAACCGGCAAAAAGAAGCCGTTTGTCAAACCCAAACTCACCCGGCACGACGATCTGCCGGTAGTTACCACCGGGTTTGTGGGTTCGTTTAATCCCTGATATCCAAAATCGCTGGAAGGCTGATTGGTTAAATGAACCTTATCACCATCCAGCTATTTGCCACTAAAAAAACAATCGGACCACCAGATTTTAAGCACAACCTACTTTGCCGCTTCAACGACAATAACCTGCTGGGCAACACCCCATTGATTCGCTTCAACAGCATTTTGAAATCGATCAAAACCGGCAATCATGCCGACGAACGGCGAAGTGATCGGCCGGGGACGCTGCTTGCGGGAATAGCGTTCCGGGTTCAAACCGTTTTCCAACTCGTAGGGATCAACCGGCGCGTTGCTGACGAAAACTTTGAATACGTCATACACAATTGCCTCACCTTCCGGCACAAACAGTTCAACCGGCGTTGATAAATATCTCGCCGGCTCGTAAAACGTGGAGACCGGGTTGAGCAGCGTGATCGAGCCGTCGGAAGACAGGTTCAGCGCGACAAAATAAACGCCTTTGTCCGCTGATGTTTCCGCTTCGACAGTTAAACTGTTTCCGGAATAGATTGATTTTTTTTCGGAAAATTCAGACAACCTCACGTTGACCCCAAGCACGGAATTTGTATTATCGAGCGCCAGCACGTTGAACCAGCGACGCCATTGGGCATCTTCACTAAACGTTTTCGACATGATTTGCCGGGTTTTTGCCAGCAACCCGGTTGCCTGATCGGGTTGCGCTTCCGTGTAAAACCCAAGAATATGTTTTGCTAATGCCCCGGCGGCGTAATTTTGCACGGTTGGGTCCGGATCGGATAGTGCCTTGAGCAGCGTAAATTTCACCCGCTCTGTTTGAAAATGTCCCAAGACCTGGACAACTTCCGCGCGGACGGCGCTATTTGAATCGTTGATAAGTCTCTTAATATCAGCAAGATATGCCTCGTTCCCGATCGCACCTAAAATTTTTACGCTGCCCAGGCGTTTCAGAAAATCCCGGTCTTGCAACGCATTGAGATACAGCGCGATGGACGGTGCATCCCGAAAATTTGTCAACGCCCGGATCGCGCTTTCGCGCACGGAATAATCCGGATCGGAAAGCATTTTCATTAAATTGGTCGCAATTCTTTGGTCATTGTACGCCGCTAATTGTTCAATGGCATTGGTGCGCACTTTTGGCGAGGAATCCCGGAGCTTTTCGGTTAACTCAGCGATTTCATCTGCCTCGGAAGCTTGCGCGTCTTTTGTTTTTTTCCGCAGTTGCTCCAGCGCCTCATTGGCGGCTTTTCGGACGTAGTAATCGGAATCCTTCAATGCGGCCAGCAGGGGACGGGTTGCTCGTTCGTCGCCGATTTCTCCCAACGCCTTGACGCTGGCGCGACGAATATCCGCCGACGGGTCTTGCAACAGTTCGATCAATTCATCCACCGCTTTTTCACTGCGC
>CAYVDX010000644.1:0-3118 GCA_964450485.1 uncultured Calditrichaceae bacterium | reverse complement strand
GCGCCCGGTAAAAAAATCAGCGGCATGCGCAACAAAAGAGCGGCGATGATCGGCAACAGCCACGCCGGGAATTGCCGAAATTTCAAGAGGGTTGCTTGCTGTGAAAAAACCTGCCGGGTTGGAGTCATTTTTATTATTTTTGTAAATATTCAGCCCACGAAAAGCACTAAAAATTCGAAATAGATACTTGAAAATGTCGTGTGTTATTCCAGCACGAGAACTTGATGTTTTAAATATTTACTCTACAACGGGTTAAAAGGACGCGAAAAAAATTTTTTTGCCCTTTTCGTTTATCTCGTTGTATTTCGTGGGTTAAATAGCAACTCACTTTTTTTGACAAACAAAAAGCTCTCACATCGGTTTTTTGACGCAAGAGCTTAAATCAAACTTTTTTCATTGACAACTTTGGTTAGTTCGTTTGTAATTGACGAATTTCTTCCTTGATTTCCTGCAAAATCTTCCAAGCAATATCCGGGGTGCGCGCTTCCACAATGGCGCGCATAATCGGCTCGGTATTCGATTTCCGCAGATGCATCCAGCTATCCGGGCGATCGATGCGCAGACCGTCGGTAAAATCGAGCTGATTTTCGCGATATTTATTGCCGATGTGTTCAATCACCGCTTCGGGATTCACTTCACCGAGCGGCGTTTTATCTTTTAAAATGTAATATTGCGGTAGTGTTTGTTTTAATTCTGTCAGCGATCCGCCCCACTCCGCCAAATGCTGCAACGTCAACGCCACTGCTATCGGCGCATCGCGGCCGAGATGGATTTCCGGCAAAATGACGCCGCCATTGCCTTCCCCGCCGATCACTGCGTCAACATCGCGCATTTTATCCGCCACGTTGATTTCCCCGACTTTGGTTTTGGTCAACATGCAATTGTAATATTGAACGATGTCGTCGATGGCCCGGGAAGTGGACAAATTGATGACCACATGACCGAGTTTTTTGCTCAACATAAATTTTACCGCCAACGCCAGGGTGTATTCTTCGCCCAACGGATTGCCGTCGTTGCCGATGATGGCGCAGCGATCAACATCCGGGTCAATGGCAAATCCCAAATCAGCGTTTTTATCTTTGACAATGGCTGCCAGGTCTGTGAGATTTTTGGGAACCGGCTCGGGCGTGTGCGCAAAAATACCGGTCGGCTCAAGGTTTAAGCCAATGACCTCACACCCAAAATGTTTTAATAATTTGGATATTATTTCGCCGCCGGCTCCGTTCACCGTGTCTAATGCCACGGTAAATTTTTTGCCGCGAATCAACTCGACGTCGATAAACGGCAGGGTGTAAATCATTTCCAAATGATCATCGATGGCATGTGGATATGCGGTTTCCTTGCCCAACGCTTTCCAACTGACATAGGATTTTATGCCGCGATCAGCACGCTGAAACAGTTCTGTGATGGCTGCTTCCGGTAGAAACAGCCCGTCGGCGCCGATAAATTTCAACCCGTTCCATTGAATGGGATTATGGCTGGCAGTGATGGCAATGCCGCCGGCTGCATGGCATTTTTCGACGGCAATTTGCACCGTGGGCGTCGGCGTGATGCCGATATCAATCACCTCGCAACCGCTGGCGATCAAAACGGATTTCACCACCGGGCGAACAAAGGTTTGGCTGACGCGCGGGTCGCCCCCGACAACAACTTTATTGCCGTTGATTGATTGTGCAAAGGCGTGAACATATTTGGTGATCGTTTCCGGAGTTAAACTTTCGCCGACAATTCCGCGAACCCCCGAGACGCTGGTCATTAAATTTTTCAAGTGCGATTCCTCCATGCCTGAATCCTGCGAATTAAGATGTTTATCGATTTTATTTATTATCGACGCATCCAGTATCTTTTAATTAGCAGAATCCTTATTTTACCGATTATTCCGACAAAGTTGTCAGAAAAACAGTAATTTTAGCGATATGATTCGCACTTGTCAAACACTTTTTCAATGCTTGCCTGGCAGGCAAAACTACAAAAATAAGCGGAGATTCTGAGAACGGGATTGGTGGCGGAGTCGGATCAGTGCGCGTTCCTTGATTTGTCGGACACGCTCGCGGGTGAGTTTGAGGCGTTCACCGATTTCTTCGAGTGTGTAGGGGCGTTCGTAATCAACCCCGAAATACATTTTAATGATTTTTTCTTCGCGTTCGGTAAGCGATTTCAAAACACGGCGAATTTCCTGTCGAAGCGAATCGGTTATCAAATCGCCGTCCGGCGTTTTGCTGTCCGGGTTTTTGATCACTTCTTTCATCGTCCCTTCCTCTGAACGATGAATGGGTTGATCGAGCGATAAGTGGAATGCGCTGCTGCTCATTGCTTCGGAAATATCAGGGATGGAAATGTCTAATTCCCTGGAGATTTCTTCAAAGGAGGGTTCGCGATTGTATTGCTGCTCAAGGGTTCGAACGAGCTGATTAACCTTGCTGATTAAGCCGACGCGGTTCAGCGGCAGCCTGACAACCCGGGAATATTCAGCCAATGATTTTAGAATGGATTGGCGAATCCACCAAACGGCGTAAGAAATAAACTTAAAGCCCCTGGTTTCATCAAAGCGTTTTGCTGCTTTGATCAGCCCTAAATTCCCTTCATTAATTAAATCGGTTAGCGGCAGCCCCTGGTTTTGATACTCCTTGGCGACTTTCACGACAAAACGCAAATTTGCCCGAACCAGCGTGTCGAGCGCTTCCTGATCCCCCTGCCGAATGCGACGGGTGAATTCAACTTCTTCCGCCGGAGTAAGCAGCGAAATTTGACTGATTTCGTCTAAATATTTTTCGAGAGAAAAACGTGGGTTGGAACGAATACTGCGTATCTCAGCACTCATGCAAGGCCTCTCCAATTTTAGTTAAACTAAGAAAAAGCAATACCATAGAACGTGCGGTTGGTCGGCAATATAATAAATTAGATCTGGTTTGTCAAAGAAAAAATGGGCAATATGTAAAAAATTTTTACACTTAGTCCCTGGCGTATCTCACATCCGTATCGCGGCAGAAGGGGATTAAAGAATATCCTTTAACGGTCACAATTTCAGCATCATTTTTTGACGGATAATTTTCTTGACTATGGTATGCAAATGCGCTAAATTTTGGGTGTTCAATCAAGCGGGTGTAGCTCAGTTGGT
>CAYVDX010000643.1:0-3119 GCA_964450485.1 uncultured Calditrichaceae bacterium | reverse complement strand
CTGCGATAGCCTGGATAGCAACCCCGCCGGTCGCCGGAAGAAATTGCTGGCCCAGATGATTCGCGATAAACAGTGGAAGCTGCACCAAATCCACGCCCGGAAATTGCTCGCGGCGTTGAAAGGGCCCTTTGGATCGCCCCCGGATTCCCTGCAAATGCACAGCGGCGATTTTGGCTTTAGCACCACCTTTCTGGCAAATCTGAAATTAACTTTTGCCACGATCGGCACTTTCACGCTGGATAAAAAGTTTTTAATCATCTTTGATCTGCCGGATGAGTTTTACATTCGCAAAGACATTGCGGAAGTCACTTACGGCAGCCAGTTGGAAGGCTTGGAATTGGAAAGCCAGCCGTTTTGGTGGACGGCGCCCGAGGTCGCCAAGATTACCTTGAAAGAACCGGAACAGATTTCCATCAATCGCCATATTTCCATGCTGGTATCCTCGAAAGGTTTTAAACTGAAGGAGGGAAAAGACCTGAAGGAATACACCACCATTGATGCGTACATGCTGGCAAATCTGAACAAACAGTTGGAAAGAATTCATGATCGCGCGGTTGAGCAATCCAAACAACTCAGCCGGTTATTTTTGGATAAGTTTAGCATGAACAATAACGTAGAGTTAAAAATCAGTTTTACGGGCGGGGAATAATCGATATTAAAAAAATCAATGAAATCGCAGAATGGCAAGTCGCCCTGCTTTTTATTATTTTACCGACGCTGTCTCTGTTTCGTATTTTGACGGGCACTTGATCAGCACTTCACTCGCAAGAAAGACGCCGTTTTGAAAGCGGCCTTTCGCAACAACGTGGGTGGCCCGTTCAAAATTTGACGGTTTTACGCCGTTATAAACAACCGGGAACGGGTCGCCGTGTTCGTCAGTCAATTGGAAATTAAACGTCCGGTTTGCCGCGTCGTACTGCTCCGAATTAACAACCCGCGATCCTTTGATTTGCACCATCGTGCCTTTTGCTTTGGCGATTTCGATCGAAACATACGGCGTTAGCGTTTGCCGAAAATTTACTCCGGCAAAAACCACAAAAATCAATATCACTGCCAATCCAATAATATATTTCAGCTTCATCCTTGTGTCCTCCGGCGGTTCATTTCAGCGGTTCAGCTTTTTTCAAAACAATTCCACTTCGCCATTGATGTGCAAGCGCTTGTCAATAATATTAAAATTGACATCGACGACACGCCCGTGGCAGCCCTCGCACGTTGCCTGTGGAATGTGGCCTTTCGGCGGTAAATCGTGGCAGGTGCCGCATTCCGCCTGTCCGGTTCCCACGGATTGCCAGAGCATGGTTGGATTGTTCCCGGTGATGAGAGAATCCAGGTATCCCCAGGCAGCGGCGCTTTCATCCCGGCGGAATTCAAAACCGCCGTGGCAATACGCATCGCTGCACGAGCCGTCTTCCCGGCGCCAAATGGGATTTACTTTGCCTTGAAATGTTGCCAGATCGCTAAACGTCAACTCCGCATGGGGTGAATTATCCACGTGACCGGGATCGCTGTAATTTTCCGGTTCCAGATGGCAGGTGCCGCATTGCCCGAAAATATTGGTCGTCCAGGTGGTGTCGCTCAAATGCGGCTGATGGGCGCCACCGCCGAGCGCGTTTGTCGCGGAATTTTTCTGCAAATCCAACGCGGCCGCATAATTTTCCGCGCTCCCGTGACAGGTATTGCACGCTTCCGGTCCGTCTGTGCTGGTGTGGCAGGTCAGGCAATTTTTTTGTTCAAACCCATCGCCGGCGTAATCGGCGCCGTGGCATTTTTGGCAGGCTAAAATATCCCACTGCAAATTTTCCGCGATAAATCCTTCGTGAAAATTTGCGGAATTCATATCCGCAAAGCCGTCCGGATGCGGAAAAACCGCGTGGCATTCCGATGAAAAACAGGATGTTTTTGCGCTCCCGCCTAAATAATTTTCGCCGTGGCAGCTTTGGCAGTTTTTTAGGCTCAAGCTTTTCGACAGAATGGCGTTCCCGTGAAAATCCGGCGCGTCTTCCTCAGCCCAGGATTCGGGATGCGTTGACACGCTGACGCCGTCTTTTTCATCCAAGCAGGCATTCAACAAAATGACAGAAGCAATAATAATGTATCCGAAAAGTAACAGCTTTTTCATTGCATTTTTATCCGGTTTAATTTGCGTGGCATGGCTGGCAAATCGCCTGCGCGTCTTGCTCATGGCAGGCGATACATGATTCCAAATCAACTTCTGCTTCAATGCTGTGCCGGCCGCCGTCGTTGGGAATTTGATTGACCCAGCCAACCGTGTGGCTGCGGGGCAGCACGTTGTTGTCCCGGTGACAACTCACACAAAATGAGCGCTCCGTATGGCACACAGCGCAATCCCGTTCTTTATTTTGCGCGGACAGGGCGTGGGTGAATTCGTAATTCAGCGGATGGGAAAATCGCGCTAAATTATCGCCCTCGTGACAATCCTGGCAGAAATTTTGTTTGTGGCAAACCATGCAATTTTTGTTGGTTGACATTTCGTCGGCAGCCATTCGCGCCTGGTCGGAGTGATTATGCGCAAAATTAAAGGTGTGGCTGAGCGGCTTCAAGTTTTCCGAAGCCGTGTGGCAGGTTCGACAGGTATTTGCGGTCGCCGAAACAATTTTCGACTCATGGCAATCCATGCACTTGATCATCCCCGGAATGATGTCCGTGCGGACAGCCGCAGGTTCTGTCACTGCGCGGTGGCATGATTGGCAATCTTCCCCGCCGCTCAAATGCTTTTCGTGTGAAAATTTTTCGCTAAACCGGGTGATCGGCGCAAATGATTGAAAATTTTTGAGTTCATCTTCCTCGTGGCAGTCCAGGCAAACTTCCCGCTCCGGCGTCAGGTCATCCAGCCCGCTGACGCTATTTTCCACGTTGGAATGGCAGTCGGCGCACTCCAATTCTTCCTCGATGACGTGCTGTTTGTGGGAGAATTTTGTCGTATCGGAATACGCATTTTCCCGCGCCAGCCCAATTCCCGAAAAACCGCAAAATGCAATAATGACAAGCAGAATTTTGTATGTTGACTTATATAATGATTTTTTCTTCATTATGTTTATCAAAAATTTCATTCGCGCTATTTGCTACTTTTTAAAAAAATACAGCAGCCGGAAAAG
>CAYVDX010000642.1:0-3121 GCA_964450485.1 uncultured Calditrichaceae bacterium | reverse complement strand
CCCTAAATGGCGCTGAAACGCCTGAGATCGAGGCGAACGTGGCGGCGGATGGCGCCTGGACGGCTCTTTTTAAGGAAAGCGAGGGACATTTCACCGTTGGAGACTTTGTTTGCGGCGTCAACCAAAAACTGGTTGTGCAAGCACATTGCTGCAGCGATACGAATTGTGGTCCACCGGATAAAAGTTATGATGTGCTCAATTGCCGGGCGCAAACCCAGCCATGCCCATCCGTTGATGTGGAAATCATCTCCATTTCCCAAAATTGTGATGACCAGAATCAACAGCACGTCACCCTTCGCGCGACCGTCACCGGCGCGCCGGTTCCCACTATTTATGAATGGGATTTTGGCGACGGGCAAAACTCCTCTTCGGAAATTTTTTCAACCAGCCCGGTGGAAATCACCCATCCCTATGACGCCAGCCAGGGAGACGCAACTTACACGGCAGAATTTCGCATTGTTTTTCCGCAAGGCTGCCCGCCGGAAACGGTCGTAATTGATGTTCCCGGCTGCCCGACTGTTCCCTGTCCGGATAGTGTTGAATTCACAGTCGTGGATAGCGCCGGCGACATCGTTGATCCGGAAAACTTCGAAAACGCTTGTCTTGAACCGGGAACGTACACCGTAAAAGTCACCGAACCTTCCGGTCCCGGGTTAACATTTACCTGGACGGTTAACGGGCAATTACAGCAAGGCGAAACCGGCAGCCAATTGGATGTAAATGTAACTGCCGGCGAAACAATCGATATCAATGTCGCCGTGGCCCGGGATAACTGTCCCCCCTTTCCGGACTCGCTAACCCTGGTCGGTTGCACGCGCTGCCCGGAACGCGCTGTCCTGGAGGTGCTCGATCCCGCCGGGGAGGCGGTGGATTTTGATGATGAGAATTTCGTTTGCCTGCCGCCGGGAAAATACACCGTTCGCGTTGTCGAACCGGTAGGTCCGGGGCTGAGTTACTCCTGGAGCATTGAGGGCGTATTACAAACCGGGAATACCGGAAGCGAGTTTGAATACGACCTTGCCGAGTCGGAAGCGGTGGAAATCAGTATGGGCGTGCAGCCGCCGGGATGCGGTATTTATACCGATGCCGTTGATTTGAATGCTTGCTCCTGCCCGGATGAGAACCTGGGCATCGAAGTCAGGAATGAAGACGGCAATTTGGTGAATTTAGCTGGCTGCGTCGATTCCGGGAGCTACTTTTTGACCGCCACCGGCGATAACCTGGAAGACGCCGATCTGCAGTGGAGCGCCGGCGGCGCCGCTTTGGGAAACGGCACCGAAGCAACGGTGAACTTTAACGCCTCCGGCGTGGGCGGCTGCTGTTTTTTCCAAACTCCGCCGCCCAGTACAGGGGTCACATTAACCGCAGCCAATGCCGATCCCAACTGCCCGGACCGCGAAACCAGCGTGACCCTGACCGGCTGCGGCAGTTCTATTTTTTGCGTGGATTGCTGGCTGCTGCGGCTGGCGATTGTGTTCTTCGCCAGCGTCGCGGCAATGGGCGCGGCGATTTGGCTATGTAATCAAGCAGTTGTAAACCCGCTGATACCCTCTACACAGGGATGGGCGGCCATTGCTGCCATCGTTGCGCCGATTGTCACCATCGTTGCCCTGGTCATTGCCGTTCTAATTTTGCTTTTCTGGTGGTGGTGCTGTAAACCGGAATGGTGCAACGACTGGATGGTGCTCATCTGGCAGGTTTTGGTCGGCGCGGGCTTTATTTTTATGTATTTCGGCACCTGCCCGGCTTGCGCCCTGAAACTCCTGCCCATCGGCGCGTTAATATTTGTCGTTGGCATTGGGGTATTCATTTGGTGGATCGTCTCTTGCCGGCCGACGCTGTGCAAAATCTTTTTCGAGATTGGCAGCCTGGGATTGGTGCAATTAGTGGTCAGTTGGTTAGAACTCATTGTCGGCGCATGTGTTTGGTTTTGGGGATGGCTGATTATGCTGATTTGGAACACCCTGCTCAACCTGGTTGGCTGGATCGGCACTGTAATCGCTTGCCGGGTCAATCCGAATCAATAAACGGGTTTTTATCTTCAAATTTTAATGTAAATTACGACTGCAAATAACACCTGAAGAATAACTTAGGAGGATGGCATGAAAGAATGTTTACGTCTTCGACGTGCCTTAACTTTTAAGGCGTTTGTTGTTTTTATTTTATTCAATTTTAACACAAGTTATTTACTATTTGCACAAACTTCTGATTCGAAATGGATGGCAGTCGGTTCGTTACACAATTGGTATATGGAAAGCGGCGCGGAACCGGAAATTGCCCGGAGAGGTTTGGTTAGCGATCAGCAAGACGGGATGAGATGGCCGGCTCAATACCGCGACCAGGACAGCCAGGCAGCGAAAGCCTTTTGGATCGGCGCAACTGATTATTTTGATCTTGCAGCGGATACGCTTTTCTCTCATAAAGTCATTCAGGTCGGCCCCAGGGGGTGGGATGACCAATTTGAATTCATGCCCATATCATTCAAAATGATCGGGCGTTTTCAACATCCCACTGTGATTGTCGATGGCAACCTGGCTTCATACCTGGAATTTATCGACATCGTGGATGAAATCGATGCGAACTTAAAAGCGGATCGTTTGCTGATTAACAAGGTTCGCACTTCCATGGGAATTGAAATGACCCGAAAGATTTACGCTTTCAGCCAGCAAAATCACGATAACTATTTTATTTATGAATACACATTCAATAACACTGGCATTGTCGATCTGAACGGCGCCCAAAACCCTCAAACCCTGGAAGGCCTTTATTTCTTCTGGCAATATCGTTATGCAATTTGCAAAGAAATGGGCGCTTATGGAAAATCTTTTATGCCCCAGTCGGCCACCTGGGGACACAACACCATGAATGACGTCATCGGCGAAGACCCTGCCGCCGGCGATCCGTTTCGGGCGCTGTTCTCCTGGCATGGGCTTCACTCTCAGGCGGGTTTTGATAATATTGGCGCGCCTAATGTTGAAGCCGACGGACGCCTGACCGCTGCCCAATTTGTCGGCGTGGTCACCATCCACGCTGATAAATCACCCGTGGATCATACTGACGATCAGTTGCAGCCCTCCACTACCTGGTATATTGATTCCGATGCAACTGTGAACAAACGCGG
>CAYVDX010000641.1:0-3123 GCA_964450485.1 uncultured Calditrichaceae bacterium | reverse complement strand
TGATTTTGTCATCAATGATTTTGTCTGATTTTAAATATAAAATAATTTTGTTTAGATGATTTTTCCAAGGTTTGGAGCTACAGCGCGAGGTATGAAAATACGATACCGCCCACTATCGCGCCGATGACGCCGCCAATCATCATTGCCTTTTTGGTTGGGAGGTTTTCCGATTGGAAACTGTGTAAAACGGACATCACCATCAAACCAAAACCGCCGCCAATAACAAACCCCAACATCATCGCGGTGATGAGCATGCCGAAAAATTTACCGGAAAAGGCCATTGATTCACCGATCAAATGAAGGTGCGACACGATAAAACAAAAATGTGAAATGAGTACTGTCATCACGGGAATTTACACAAACGGCGTTTTAACGATTTGCGCGGGAGCGGTTCGCCCACGCGCTTCGATATCAATTGTTTCGCCGGTTTTTGCAACGTCTTTGGCGATATACCCCAGCCCGATATTTTTTTCCAAAATGGGAGAATACGCTCCGCTGGTCACGTGTCCGACGTCAGCGCCATTTTTTTTGATGGCATATCCTTTTCGGGGAATCATTCGCCCTTCAACCATAAATCCCGTCAGTCTCCGTTTAAGCCCGTCCGCTTTCGCCTTTTCAAGGGCGGATTTACCGATGAAATCGCTTTTATCGAGTTTGGTTATCCAGCCCAGCCCGGCTTCAAGCGGCAGGGTCGTCTCGTCAATATCGTTGCCGTAGAGGCAGTATTTTTTCTCAAGCCGGAGCGAATCGCGGGCGGCAAGGCCGATGGGCGCAATATCAAATTCCGCGCCGGCGTCAAAAATTTGCTCCCATACCGATGCCGAAAATTTCCGGTCAAAATAGAGTTCAAATCCCGGTTCGCCGGTGTAACCGGTTCTGGAAATCAACATTGGCACGCCGGACAGTTCGCCATTTGTGAACCAGTAAAATTTTATTGCCGTAAGGTCAATGCTTGTCAATTTTTGCAAGGCTGCTTCCGCGTTTTTGCCCTGCACGGCAAGCTGGGTAATTTCATCGCTGATATTCTCAACCGTCGCCCCGGGAATGATGTTTTCCCGAATCCAGGCGAAATCCTTATTGATATTTGCTGCATTTACAACCAACAAATAATGATCGCCGCGGTGATACACCAGCAAATCATCCACAATTCCGCCGGTTTGGTAGCACATCGCCGAATATTGCGCCTGGTTTTCAACCAATTTTGCCGCATCGTTAATGGTCAAACGATTCACTAAATCCAGGGCTTTTTCTCCCTTTATCAGAAATTCTCCCATGTGCGAAACATCAAAAACGCCGACCGAGGCACGCACTTTTTTATGTTCTTCCAGAATGCCGGAATATTGAATGGGCATTTTATACCCGGCAAAATCAACCATTTTTGCACCCAAACGGCAATGCACATCATACAAAGCGGTTTTTTTGATTTCCACAATTGACTCCTTAAATGGACAGTTTAAATCGATGTTACGGATGGAGTATAAATAAAAGGGAAGGAGAAACGCAAACGAAAAAAATCATAAAAAAAATGACCCTTTGAACTCACCGCAAGTTCAGAGGGCCATGTCATTGGAGGAGGCCTATGTGAAAGGAAACTCTCACATATTCACTTTATAACCATCGGCGATAAGTATTCATACTTTAGCATTTATTTTCATTTTTTTTGTTTTTTTGAGTAATTCCCGATAAATCTGTTTGGATCGCTCCTCAAGCCGTTCTAATGTTGAGTTGTTGTAAATGACATAATCCGCCCAGCGCGCTTTTTCCTGAACCGGAATTTGTTTGCTGATGCGATCGCGAATCTCTTTTTCAGTCAGCCTGTCCCGTTTTTTGACCCGGGCAATGCGTTCTCGCATTCGCGATGAGACAACGACGACAGCATCAAAAATATTTTCAATGTTTATCTCATAAACCAACGCGGCGTCAATGACGATAACCGGGCCTCTCCCGCTGTTTTTTGCGGTTTCGATTTTCTCGATGATTCTGGATACCATTCGGGGATGAACAATTTGGTTCAATTTGTATAGTTTTCGCTCATCTTCAAATACGGCTTGCCCCAGCAACCGGCGATTTAAACGGCCATTTTGAAAAAAATATTGATTCCCCAATTGCCGGCGGATCTCCCGGCGAACGGATTCATCGCTGTTCACCACTGCGTGCCCAATGGCATCGGCGTCGATGATTTTTGCGCCTTGCTTTTCCAAAAATTTTGCCACGGTTGACTGGCCGCATCCAATCCCGCCGGTCACGGCAACGATGAGCGCATCCGGTCTGCTTTGCATGTCATTTTGTTTATTCATTTGCAAATTGTTCCATTTAAAATATTCAAAATTGTTGATACGCGACGTATTAGAATCGACGCGAAAGCTAAGTATTCTCACCACTTAAATCAAGCGGTGTTTGATCTTTCAGCCTGCTAAAAAAGGGCTTTTTCCGGCGAATCAAAAGAAAATATTGCGAATATGTTTAATAATGATATATTTACAGTGAAATGAGAATACGGATCTTTAACATCGCCGGTTGAGAATTGCTGATATGCGAGAAACGCCCAACAGGATTTCGGAAATTTCAAAACAGACGGTTGTCCGCACCAGGGATATTGACATTCTTGGAAATTGGGTGGATGTCGCCGGCATGCAAATTTACTACCGATCCGCCGGCGATACCGGCCCGTTTCTTTTGCTAATCCACGGCGGCGGGAGCGATCACTCCGGTTTTGCATGGAAATATGCGATTCGCGCATTTTCAAACGATTTTCGCGTCATCGCGGTTGATCTGCCCGGTTACGGAAAAAGCCAGCAACCCAATTGGCATTTTGCGGAAACCGATGCTCCGGCGAATTCGGCTGGTCGCAATCCCTTCCTGTTTCACATCAATTTTATCAATGAATTTTTAGAAACTCTAAATATAAAAAAAGCCCATGTATTGGGCATGTCCATGGGCGGCGGCATTGCCCTCGGTTTTTCCCTGAAACATCCGGAACGGGTTGAAAAACTGATTCTGGTGAATAGCTACGGCCTGGGAAATCATGTGATCGGCGGCATTTTTACATACCTGGTCACACGCGCGACCAGCCTGAGTTATTTGATTCGATTTACCCTGCGAATGAGTCGCTCGCGGGTAAAA
>CAYVDX010000640.1:0-3129 GCA_964450485.1 uncultured Calditrichaceae bacterium | reverse complement strand
GGTCAGGTTGCGCGTAAATTTATCCCGTAATGCGACGGTTGCCACTTCCCGGACCTTATAATTGCTGTCAATCGGACGATGATCATTTGCCGTCGAAGTAAAGGCAACCGATGATCCATCCGGCGAATATACCGGCAATTCTTCGTTTGCAGGCGTACTCACCAAGGACGTTTCGGTTTTTGTTTCTAAATCATATTCGTAGATGTCCCAATTATCGCCGGTTTTCTTTTGATAAACAATTTTCTTGCCATCCGGAGAAAAGGATGGACACCCTTCATCGGCGTCTGAATTCGTAACTTGCTGAATAATGAAACTTCCGCCGGAAACATAGCGCGCCACCCTCGATAGGTATAAATCAGCCGCGCTGCTTTCCATCACGCCCAAAAATGCACGATACGCCTGTTGGGAATTGCCGGCGCGATATTGCATTTCCCCATACTCAAACTGAATATCTACCTGGTTGGGATCAATTTGCATTATTTGCTCCATCACCGTTAACGCGCGGTCCCGGTCGCCAACGTTCAGATATTCCTTATAAAGCTGGCGCTTCAATTGCAAATCATTGGGATTCTTTTGTGCTTGTTGCTCCAGGTAAGCAATTTTTTCTCCCGGCGGCTTCTGGTTGTATTCCTCCGGGGAAAGTTTCTTGCTCCCGCCGCAATTCATGAAAAACATGGCAATCATCAATAAAATTGCCGCTTTCAACAGTTTGTTCATGTTGACTCCGTTTTTTTATTGAACTTCAGTTAAAACTTTTCAAGTTGTCGATCAATTTTCGCGCCTGCCGTTTCAATTCCACCTGAATGCCGGGGCGATCGATGATTTCCTGGTACATGCGCATGGCTTCCGAGGCGCGTCCCAGTTTTTCATAGGATTGTCCCGCGTAATACAAGGCGCTGGCTTCCCATTGCAGCTTGGTTTTTTGGGAAAGCAGGGGAATTTTCATAAACTCGTTGATCGCTTCCTGGTATTGCCCGCCGTTGAAATACGCTTCGCCGATATAAAACTGAATCTCCGGCTCCTCTTCGCTGGTCACGTCAAATTTAAGCTTATTAAGGTAATCCACGGCCTCCGCAAAGCGATTTAATCGCGTTAGCGCAACGCCAATGGTAATTCGCTGGTCAACAATATCCCGGGCGTTGGGAAATTTACGCACATACTCACGGGCATTTTGCAATGCGCCATCCCAAAGCCCAAGGCTTTTATACGTGCTGATAATCGAGGCGCGCGCAGCCTGTTCGGTTTTGGGATTATTGGCAACCGCCACCGCCCGTCGCACCGCGGCAACGCCCTGTTCGGTTTCCTCACTTCGAAAATGAATATCCGCAATCGTCAGATAGACATTGGCGGCTAAATCACTTTTTGGATATTTTTTTAAAAATTTATCTAATTCATTCAGCGCTTTTTCCCCCTGGTTCAGGGTAGCGTAATTCCTGCCGATCAAGTATTGTGCGTCATCGGCGTATTGACTTTTTTTGTATCGGCTCAAAATATTTTTGCAATGCTTGATCGAGCTGTCAAAGGATTTTTTGGAAAAAGCCACTTTTGCCTGCTCATATTCCGCCGCCGCCAAAAAATCAATTGCCCCGGGCTGTTTGGCATATTTTCCGCGAAAAGCTTTCAATTCGCGGTTGAAAGCAGTCGTCTGTCCGAGATGCGCCAGGCAGCGCAATTTTTGACCGTCAAACGCCATTCTTTGCGCGTTTGAAGGGTTTTCAGCGATGAGCATATCGTATTTTTTCAAGGCTTCCGCGTATTTTTCTTCATTAAATAATATATCGGCAGCAATTGCATTGGCTTGATAAAAAACTGCCGGATTATCCGCTTTTTTGACCAGGGCCAATTGCAGTAATGCCGATTCATTATCCCCATCCATTTGCGCCATTTCTCCCAACAGCAGCAGCGCCTGACCCTGGAAATCGCCATCGCGGGAAGCGCGCAGATATTTCAGTAAATTCTGTCGCGCATCAGAAAATTTGCGCTGCTGAAAATACGCTTTTCCCGCATAAAAATACATTTCCGGCGGTACGGCGGACAAATAAGTTCGCACCACCGGATCATCCACGCTTTTGTAACGGTGGATGATTTGTTCCACAAACTCCAATGCTTTTTTATCATTATTGCCGCGGGTGTAATAATCGCTGATTTGCGCGATTGCACCGGCGGCTTCATCGGCGTAATCGAACAAATTCACCATTCGTTCCAGAAATTGTGCCGCCAATGCAAAATCGCCTTTTGCCGCAAATAATTCCGCCAATTTTTTATACCCTTTGGCTTGATGGGGATGTTGGGGAAATTTCAGCAAAAAGTCCTTCAGGGTTTGTACGGCGTCATCGGTTTGCCCCTGGGAGAATTGCACTTCGGCCGTTTTCCAGCGGGCGGCGCCGGCGTGCAGCGGATCGCTATTAGCGGTCGTCACGCCGTTCAGTTGTGCCAGGGCAGCCGCAACATCGCCGCTTTTTTGATAGGCTTCCGCCAATTGCAGCCGCACTTTTGCCATCAACGGCGAACCGGGAAAACGTTGGGCAAAAGTTTCCCAATATTGAATATATTTCTCCGGCGGCGTTGTGGCTGCCGGGGCGCTGAGCGTCAAAAAATTGAAGGTCAGCGAGTCCGGGTGCGGCGCGTATGTCACGGCGGCAACCGCGCGTTTCAAAACCGCGGCTGCTTTGCTTCGATCATTATTCTTTTGCTCCGGGTCAGCCGGATGGGAAAATGCCGCAAAATTGGCCAATCGTAAATAACTCTCGCTCAAATAATACAGGCCTTCGCCCATTGCGCTGGAATCCGTTGCTTCGGCAACGTATTGCTCAAAAATATGCGCGGCTTCGCGATAATCCTTTAAATCCGACAAATACACTTTGCCCAGCTCGAACAGCAATTGTTTTCGATCAACACCGGAAAACATTTTGCCCATTAATTGCGCCAGGTTTTTGACGCCCCGGCGTTGACCCTGCTGGTAATATGTGTTGATAAAATCGATATAAATGCGGCTGGAATCCCATTTTGCCGAGGCGATGTATTCATCTGCGACCTGCTCGAAATAGATTAGGCTGCGGTCGAACTGGCGATTGCGGAAATACGCTTTGCCGGCGGAAAACAGCAGGTCGTCGCGATAAGCGGAGCGGG
>CAYVDX010000639.1:0-3132 GCA_964450485.1 uncultured Calditrichaceae bacterium | reverse complement strand
AAAATGAACTTGATCGCGTCAAAAAGCTGGTCGTTCACGAAATGGAAAACGCCATGAAACTGGACGTTCCGCTAAAAGCGGACGCCGGTGTGGGCAAAAACTGGCTGGAAGCGCATTGATTGAAAGTGGAGCCCCGGTAGGGTGAAATCCCTGCCTGCACTGTTGAGGAAAAGTAGGGAACGGTCGCGACCGTTCCCTACCGCGAAATAACACAATTAATTTTCAAAGATCATCATCCACCGGCAGAGAAGCCGGACAATTGAAAGCGGCCGAAACCAATGAGCAACGAAACACGCCAATTAATGATTCGCGATTCGCGGGTGATCATCGCACTGTTGAGCATTTTGGTGGCGATGGGCATGGGCGCGGTGCTGTACCAGGCGCGGGTGATTGTGCTGCCGTTCGCGCTGGCCATCTTTTTCAGCTACATTTTGAACCCGCTGATCACCTTTTTTGAACGCCGTCGCATTCCCAGCGCCATCGCAATTATTTTTGCCATTTTGATTACCTTTTTAGTGTTGGCAATGATTGGTTTTTTGATCAACAACAGCATACAATCCTTTGCCAGTGAATTTCCCCGTTACGAAAAACGCGTGGATGAACTGGGCAGGAATCTCATCAAAATTTTTAAATTGCCGCCGGAGATTTTTTCCGGAGAAACCGACAGTTCAGATCGCATCGAATTGTTGAGAAATCTAAAGGATTTTTCCATTAGCGGCGTCATCACCACGACGCTAAGCTCGATTACCCGTTTTCTGTCAAACACTGTTTTAGTGATGCTTTTTCTGCTGTTTATTTTAATGGGACGCAATCAATTCAACAAAAAGCTGGAAATGGCGTTTGACAAAAAACGCTCCAGCAGGGTTGTCGCGGTTTTCACGAATATCAATGAGCAAATCCAAAAATACATTCTCATGAAAACGCTGATCAGCCTGATCACCGCCGCGCTGGTTACCGGCGTGCTGATGTATTTTAATGTCGAATTCGCCATGATTTGGGGCATTCTCACTTTTTTGCTGAATTTTATTCCCAGCATCGGCTCAGTCATCGCAACCATCCTGCCCGTGACCACGGCGTTGATTCAATTCGAAAGTTACCTGACCATCATTTTGGTTGCCGCAATTTTGATTTCCATCCAATTTATCATGGGGAATGTCGTTGATCCGCAAGTCGTTGGGGGCAGCGTGAATTTAAGCCCGCTGGTTGTCCTCTTCTCGCTGATTTTCTGGGGATGGCTTTGGGGAATCATCGGGATGTTTTTGGCGGTCCCGCTTTCGGTGGTCATTAAAATTGTGATGGAAAATATCGACTCATTGCGATTTATCAGCGTGTTGATGAGCACTGGAAAAATATCGTAAACTATTAATATTCTTCAGTTTGTCAGTGTGCCTTTCCGGCAAGTGATACCCTGGTATCGTTTGTGTTTCTTTTCATAAAAACCCTCCCAAATACAGATTTATTTTCGCAGTTGCTTAAAACTTCAGATCATCTGCCGATGTTATATTAAAATTTACGATTTCAGAAAGTTATGCGGCTTTTTGAAATGATAAGGGATTATATCATCAGTCAAGGGAGTGACGATGCAAGTATCAAGCAATTCAGTTTTACCTGCCGCGGAATCCATTGCGCATCACCAGGGTAATCCATGGTTCATGGCGTTTATTCGCAACCGTTTAAATGTCATTGGCGCTTCCATGTATTTGTTAGAAAATGCGCCGGAAAAAGATCAATCCTCCCGAAAAAAATATATTGAAAAAATCAAGCTTGAGCTGGAAGTCATCCGAAAATCCATCAACAAATAATCAGGTCGTTAACAAAAACGGTTGAGTGCTAAATGGAAAATTTAGATTTAAAAATTATACTGGTTGATGATGAAGAAATCATTCTGTCGCTTTTTAAAACGGCGTTGGAAAGCTGGGGATACAATGTGGAAACCGCCGGCAACGGGCAACAGGCATTGCAAATGTGCAGCGAGAATACGTTTCACATCATGGTTACCGATTTGAACATGCCGAAGATGGACGGGATGTCGTTGTTACAACGGGTCAAGGATCGTTGGCCAATGATAGAAGTGATCGTGGTGTCCGGTTATGGAACCATGGAAACGGCCATCAAGGCCATGAAAAATGGCGCGAGCGATTTTATTCTGAAACCGGTGAATTTTGACCAGGTGCGTTTTACGATTAAAAAATGTTATCAAAAAATTTTGGCGGAACATGAAAATAAAGAACTGCGGGAAGCAAACGCGCAACTCCGTGAATTAAATGGACTTAAAAACAAATTTTTAGCGATCACCAATCATGAAATTCGAACGCCGCTGACCATCATTAAAGGCTATTTGGAAATTCTTAACCTGATTTTGGAAAGCGATGATCAGGAAGTGAACGAAACCCTTGAGATTCTCCAAAGAACCGCGAGCGAGCTTAATGAAACCGTTGACCGCATGCACGCGCTTACCCGGGCAAATCGAACCGTTTGCCAAAAACAAAAAGGACAGTTCGACGTGGCGGCGTCGATTCGGAAAACCTGTGAAAATATGCGCGGGTTGTTCAAACATCGCGCCATCGAGTTTGCCGTTGATATACCGCAAACGCCGGTACTGATTGTCGGATGTGTGAACAATGTCAGGGTGATTATTCAGGAATTGCTCCAAAATGCGCTGAAATTTACTCCTGACAATGGAAAAGTTAGCGTCGTTATCGCGGAAATTGAGAACGAAGTGTGCGTTTGTGTAAAAGACACCGGTATCGGCATTCCCTACGGGGCGCAGGAACTGATTTTTACGGAATTCTATGAAGTTCAGGATTCGATTAATCACAAAACATCCAAAGCCGAGTTTATGGGCGGCGGCATGGGAATTGGTCTTTCCCTGGTCAAGGAAATGGTAACGACCATGCGCGGCCGTATCGAGCTTGATAGCACGCCCGGCGTTGGTTCGTCGTTTAAAATTTATCTCAAAAAAGCCGCGGAGCCTGAACTCGTAACCTCGTTTTGACGATTATGCGGGATGATATCACATCGTCCTCGTTTTACTTCAAAAATTCCCCCCTTGAATATTTGTTTACGCTGGTGTAAATTCCACCGTTACGGAACGAAGCCATGATCGTTAAAACGTCCAAATTCTTTCGTGCA
>CAYVDX010000638.1:0-3152 GCA_964450485.1 uncultured Calditrichaceae bacterium | reverse complement strand
GCCCTGGAAGTTGCCGCGGCCGGTGGACATAACATCATCATGATCGGCCCGCCGGGATCGGGAAAAACCATGTTGGCAAAGCGAATTCCCACCATTTTACCGGCGATCACCCTGGAGGAAGCGCTGGAAACCACCAAAATTCACTCCGTTTCAGGGCTGCTGGATTCAAACCAGGCCATGATTGCCACACGTCCGTTTCGCTCGCCGCATCACACCATCAGCGACGCCGGTTTGATCGGCGGCGGCAAATATCCGCGCCCCGGTGAAGTTAGTTTGAGTCACCACGGCGTGTTGTTTTTGGATGAACTGCCGGAATTCAAAAAAAATGTGCTGGAAGTGATGCGCCAGCCCATGGAAGACGGCAAAGTCACCATTGCCCGGGCTGCGCTGACCATTACCTATCCGGCCAATTTTATGTTGGCCGCGGCAATGAATCCCTGCCCCTGCGGTTATGCGACGGATCCGAACAAAGAATGCACCTGCGCGCCGCCGCAGATTCAAAGATATATCGGACGCATCAGCGGACCGCTGCTCGATCGCATTGACATACAAATCGAAGTGCCCGCTGTGAAATACCAGGATTTGGCCGCAAAAAGCGGCGGCGAAAAATCCGGGCAAATCCGGGAACGGGTGCAAAAAGCCCGGGAAATTCAGCAGCAACGGTTTCACGATAACAAAGCCCTCCATTGCAATGCAGACATGCAGCCCCGCGACATTCGCAAACACTGCCAGGTTGATGAAAAGGGCCAGGAATTACTGAAAATGGCCATTAATCAATTGGGGCTATCCGCCCGGGCGTATGACCGCATTTTGAAAGTCTCCCGCACCATCGCCGACATGGCCGGTCTCGATCACATTTTACCGGAGCATATCAGTGAAGCCATCCAATATCGTAGTTTAGACAGAAATTTATGGGCGTGAGAAAAAGAACATTTTATTTATCCAGTTTCGTCATGTCACAGTCATAAATACTTTCGCACCAACTTTGAATGATGCTGTCAAGATTCTTTTGCTCAAGCAGCGACATCTTTTGGCATATCGGCAATATCTTTTGTAAATGTTGCGTAATATTTTGTTGCTGCCGGGGTAAAATTTGCGAATGCCAGGCAATCTTTTGCAAATGCCATGAAATATTTTGCTGTTGTAATAACTTTGTGATACAATCACAATTTAATCAGGCGTGCTTGTATCATTTTTTTTATTTTGCATAAAAAACCTATCGCGGCACTTTTTATTTGTTTTTTTATGCGAGTATCTTAATATTCGAGAATGAGCAGAACGGCAAAAAATCATCTTTTATTAGTCGTCGCGGGTATTTCCCCGGCAATTATTACCGAGGCATTTTATAAATTACATATCGAGGAAAAAACACCCATTCGGGAAGTTTGGGTGATGACCACCGAGGTTGGTAAACGGTTAATTGTTAATCAACTGTTTGGAAAAAATGGCGCATTTGAAACGCTATGTCGTGAATATGGAATTCGCCGCGAGACAATAAAATTTGACGCATCAACCATTGTCGTTGCCCGCGATGAGCGTGCTGAATTGTTACACGATGTTCGGGAAGATCACGAAAACCAGGTATTCCCAGACCGTTTGATGGATTTGGTTCAACAATTAACTGCCAGACCAAAAACAACACTCCACGCCTGCTTATCCGGCGGACGAAAAAGCATGAGCTTTTATCTCGGGGCAATTTTAATGATGTTTGCCAGGAAATCGGATGAACTGATTCACGTGATCATTTCCAGGGAATTGGAGTTATGCCGTCCGGCATTTTATTATCCTACCCCGCAGAAATTTATTGGAAAAGCAGTGATTAATGGCGAAACATTCCGGTGTAATTATCAATCGGCGGAAATCATTATCGCCCGGATTCCCTTCTTAAAGCTGCGAAATAAATTAGCCTTCCCGGAACAGGGATTATCCTATCGAACCCTGGTAAATTTGCTGCAACAGAATCTTGACCACCTTCCCGATGAACGCATCGACGCTTACCCGGGTGTTTATCCCCGCAGTCATGCCATGCGCGACGTGCTGCAGCGCGCCCGGCTGTTCCCGGGTGATGAGGCCATCTTAATCAGCGGCGAGAGCGGCGTTGGCAAGGAAGTCCTGGCAAAATATCTTCACAACCTGACCCCGGGACCCCGGCGTCCCTTCAAAGCCGTTAATTTAGGCGCGGAAAGAGCAGACCTGATCAACGCCCACCTGTTTGGCTATTTGCGGGGCGCGTTTACCGGCGCCAACCGCGATACCCCGGGGTTTTTTGACGCCGCTAAAGGCGGTACGCTTTTTCTGGACGAAATTGACAAGCTCTCCAAAAGCGCCCAGGCAATATTGCTGCGGGTATTGCAGGAAAAGCGCTACCTGCCCGTGGGCAGCACCACTGAAAAAACCGTGGCTTGTCGCATTTTGATCGGCGCCAACCAGGATTTAGCCGCCCGGGTTCGTACCGGGCATTTTTTGGAAGACCTGCTCTATCGCATCGAAGCCTTCCATTTAACCGTGCCGCCCCTGCGCGATCGATTAGCAGACATTTTGCCCCTGGCAAATCATTTCATGCGGCACTATAGCCGCAAATATCACAAATCGTTTGTTGATATGGACGAAGCCTTAGAAAACTTTATGCTAAAATATGAGTGGCCCGGCAATGTCCGCCGGTTAGAAAATATTATTAAAAAACTGGTGGCCATGAATGAGGGTTTTACCCTGGAATACGAATTTTTAGATGACGCGATTCGCAACCAACCCGCGCCGCGGAAAAACCGGTTGGACCGCAAAATCCGCGAATTTATTATCGCAACCCTGCGCGATACCGACGGCAACATTAAGGAAGCTGCTAAATTGTTGGGCATGAACTATACGACCCTCCATTCCCGCATCCAAAAACTGGGCATAAAACCGCGTCAATTGTAAAAATTGACGTCTCATGCCTCCCCGCTCCGAAATATTGGAACTCCTGTTCATTAAATTCAATATTTCGGAATTACACCCAACGCCTGCCTTTTAGTAAGTCAATAAAAATAAGTATCTTAGCGATGATTTCGTAACCGGCACGATTTTCGTAACTGCCGTGTTGATTGGCGCGTTTCCTTGCAGCATTTTGTGACAAAAGCAACATTTTATTGATTTTTATATTAAATTTCTTGATT
>CAYVDX010000637.1:1166-3158 GCA_964450485.1 uncultured Calditrichaceae bacterium | reverse complement strand
ATTTACGAGCGGGCGTTTCGCGCCATCAGCCGGTTGAAATCGCCAAAGCTGGATTTGCTGGGGCAGTTGAGCCGGTTGGCTGCGCAAATGATTGAAAAATCACAGCACCCCCAAGACCCTTATCATCTTTCCTCTCTCACCCCCACATCCCTCTCTTTTCCGGAAGAGGGGGATGATAATTTTGGTTTAAAATTATCGCAAATGACGAATACAGCATTTTTAACAAAAAGAGCAGGCAACAGTGAAAAAGAAACAAATTTCAGCTAACCACCAGGGATTACGCGGTCTTGTCAAACGCTTGAAAAAACGATTTGGCCCGGAAGTGAAACCACATCAAACCACCTTGTTGATCGCATATCTTTTCAGCTTGATCGCTGTTGGCGCTTCCGTGCTCACGCCGTGGGCGTTAAAATTGACCATTGATCACTTTTTAGACCCGGCAACCCGCCGCGCCACGCATTGGCTGGGTTTGAATTTTTCTCCGCAAACCTGGATTATTTTAATCGCAATGGGATATTTTTTGTTATATGCGGTTGACGCCATTTTCCGGGCGGCAAATAAAGTTTTAGTGGCGCGGGTTCGCGAAAATTTAAACCTGACCATTCGCGATAAAGTATTGTCGCATATTCAATCATTGCCATCGACCATTCGCATGAAATATCGCAGCGGCGAGTTGGTGCTGCGGATGGTTGGCGACGTTTACATTTTTACCCGGCTGCTGACTAAGACGATTCCGATGCTGTTTGAGCATTCCGCGACGGCGCTGTTTACCCTGTCCATCATGTTTTTTGTGGAGCCGCGGTTGGGAATTTTAGGCGTTTTTCTGTTCGCCGGACTGTTTTTTTTAGTCAAGCGATATGGCAAGCGACTTCGCAAAACATCGCGTCAAAAGCGCCGGCATGAAGGCAGCGTGGCCGGATTCGCCCAGGAAATTATTCGCAATTTACCGTTTATTCAGGCCTTGGGCCGCGAACAGCACACCCGCGCGCAATTTCGTCGCATCAACGCCGAAAGCCTTTCCGCCGGCGTGCAAACCGTTCAAACCGCCGCGAACATGCAGCGCACCCTGAAAATTGCCAAGGGATTAGCCATGACGACCATGCTGGGCGGCGGCGCGCTGTTAGTGCTGAATCAGCAGTTGACGGTGGGCGAGTTGACCATGTTTATGGCGTATCTCAACAAATTGACCAAGCCGGCCGACAAGATCAACGATTTGACCGACTCCGCCATGCGCGGGCTGGCCGGCGGCGAGCAGATTGACCGGCTGATGTCAGAAAATGCCATACAAACCGGCGGCAAAGCGCCATTGGATTTGCCGAAAATACACGGGTTGATCGAGTTGAAAAACGTCTGGTTTGCTTATCCGCACAGTCGCGATCGCAGCGGATTTGTGCTGAAAGGGCTTAACATGACCCTGCGACCGAATCGCCTGACCCTGCTGATGGGGGCCAGCGGTTCCGGGAAAAGCACGGTTTTATCGCTGCTGCTGCGCATGTTTACCCCGACCGCCGGCGAGATTCGCCTTGACGGCATTCCCGTGTCGCGGGTTTCTTCAAAAACGTTGCGGGAAAATGTTTCCGTCACGCTGCAACAGGCGTATTTGTTTTCCGGCACGCTGCGCGACGCGTTGCTGGCGGATGACAGCATCATTCCCGAAGAACAAATTTGGGATGCGTTGGCGCTGGTGGACATGGCGGATTTTGTGCGCAAACTGCCCCGGGGCCTGGATACGGAATTGGTGGAGGAAGGTTTGAACATGTCCGGCGGGCAGCAAAAACGCCTTTCCCTGGCGCGGGCATTTCTGCTCAATCGTCCGGTTCTGCTGCTGGACGAACCGCTGGCCAATGTCGATGAGCAATCCGCGGCCGTCATCATCAATGCGCTAAAACGCATTCGCATCGGGCGAACCTGTCTGGTCATCACCCATAACCCGGTGCTGATTGACATCGCAGATGACGTTATCGCCCTGGAAAACGGACGTGTGGCGCCGGC
>CAYVDX010000637.1:0-1066 GCA_964450485.1 uncultured Calditrichaceae bacterium | reverse complement strand
GAAGGGAGAAGGACGACGGCGTGATTCGTCGTGTGCAGCGCGCAAATCATAAGGTTTGCATGGCGAAGAGAGAAGTATCGTCAGATAATTTTCAATCTTCCCCGCAAGGGGCAGGCATTTTTCAATAAAACCGTGAGTAGATGATTATGAAATCGCAAAAAACAGTTCTTTTTCACTGCCAGCATTCCATGGGAATGGGTCACCTGGTGCGCTCATTGACGCTGGCAAAATCCATGGCAAAAAATTTTCACGTGGTGCTGTTAAACGGCGGCGAACTGCCGGAAGGCATGACTTTTCCGGCTGAAATTGAAGTGATCCACCTGCCGCCGATCGGCCAGCGGATTGATCACAGCCTGTATAGCATTGATCCGCAATATTCGCTCGAAGAAGCACGGGCAAAGCGGCTGGAACAAATCCTGAACGTCTTCAAATCCTTGCAACCGGCGGCTTTATTTATTGAACTTTTTCCCTTTGGTCGGAAAAAATTCATCAATGAATTGCTGCCGTTGCTGGAAACCGCCAATCAAGCCGGCAACGCGCGTCCGATAACGGTTTGCAGCCTGCGGGATATCCTGGTCGGGAATCGCAAGGACCAGCAACAGCATGAAAACCGCGCCGCGTTGTTGGCGAATCGCTATTTTGACGCCGTGCTAATGCACGCCGATCACCAATTTGCCCAATTGGAGGAAACCTTTCAGCCGCGCATTTCTTTGGAAATCCCGGTAATTTACACCGGGTTTGTGTTAAAAAAACGCCCCTCGATTACCGATGCGCCGGTGAATTATCTGCATTCGGACACCGTTTTGTTTTCCGCGGGCGGCGGGCGTTTTGGCTTTGACCTTTTTCGCAGGGCGGCGGAAATCAGCCCGATGTTGTGGGAAAATCACCGGCTGAATACGAAAATTGTTGCCGGCCCGTTTTTACCGGAAGATGAACGAACTGTTCTGGAAAAAAAAGCCGCGGAAATTCCCAGCCTTTCCGTGGTGAAATTTGTCCCGGATTTGTTTCAGGAATTGTGCGCTGCCCGCGCATCCGTCAGCCAGTGCGGTTACAACACGACAATGGA
>CAYVDX010000636.1:0-3159 GCA_964450485.1 uncultured Calditrichaceae bacterium | reverse complement strand
AGCCGCGACGACCTGTTTCTGGAATGATTGTCGAATCAATATTATCGACACGCCGGGGCATGTTGATTTTACCGCAGAAGTCGAACGGTCGCTTCGTGTATTAGACGGCGCCGTAGCCTTGTTTTGCGCGGTCGGCGGTGTGGAGCCGCAGTCTGAAACGGTCTGGCGTCAGGCGGATAAGTACGGCGTTCCCCGCATCGCTTTTGTGAATAAAATGGATCGCGTTGGCGCTGATTTTTATCATGTTTTGGAAATGATCAAGGTTCGTTTAGGGGCGCAGCCCCTGGCGTTGCATTTGCCGATTGGCGATGGCGATATGTTTACCGGTTTGATCGATCTTGTAAAAATGAAAGCCGTCATTTTTGATGAAAGTTCGCTGGGAATGAAAATTATCGAGCAGGAAATTCCACGTGATCTTCGCGATAAGGCGGAAGAATACCGCACGAAATTGATAGAGACGGCCGTGGAATCGGATGATGAATTAACCGAAAAATATCTTGAAGGTGAAGCGCTGACGGAAGAAGAAATTAAATCAGGGATTCGCAAAGGCGTTTTGGAAAATCATTTTGTGCCGGTGCTGTTAGGATCGGCGTTTAAAAATAAAGGCGTTCAGCGCTTGCTGGATGCGGTTGTCGATTATTTGCCATCACCCATAGATGTGCCGGCGATTCAAGGCGAAGAGCCTCGCAGCGGGAAGCCTATCGAGCGACTTGCCGATGAAAACGCTCCCTTTTCGGCGTTGGCATTTAAAATTATGACCGATCCTTATGTCGGCAAGCTAACCTATTTTCGCGTTTACAGTGGGGCTGCCGATGCTGGTAGTTATGTTTACAATCCGACCAGCCAGAAAAAAGAGCGATTAGGGCGATTATTGCAGATGCACGCCAATACCCGAGAAGACATTGATCGCGTAACAGCCGGCGACATTGTTGCCGCGGTTGGATTAAAGAATACGCGAACCGGTCACACCCTTTCAGATCCCCAAAAACAAATTATTTTAGAATCAATGAAATTTCCGGAGCCGGTTATCTCGGTGGCGATTGAACCCAAAACGAAAGCCGACTCTGATAAGCTTTCCCAGGCATTGGTAAAGCTTTCCGATGAAGACCCCACCTTTCGCGTGTCCACGGATGAAGAAACCGGTCAAACAATTATCAGCGGCATGGGCGAACTGCACCTGGAAATCATTGTCGATCGACTGTTGCGGGAGTTTAAAGTCGGGGCGCGCGTGGGTCAGCCACAGGTTGCCTATCGTGAAACCATCACCCGGCCGGTTGATGTTGAAGGTAAATTTATTCGTCAGAGTGGCGGCCGTGGTCAGTATGGTCATGTCAACATCGAAGTTGAGCCAAATGAAAAAGGCGGCGGTTTTGAATTTGAAAACAATATTGTCGGCGGTGTTATCCCCCGGGAATATATTCCTTCAGTGAAAGCGGGCATAGAAGGGGCGCTGAAAAACGGCGTACTCGCCGGTTATCCCGTGGTTGATGTGAAAGTAAAGCTTTATGACGGGTCTTATCACGACGTCGATTCAAGCGAAATGGCTTTTAAAATTGCCGGATCGATGGCATTAAAAAAGGCGTTGGCAAAAGCAAAATCAGTGCTGCTTGAACCGGTCATGGATGTCGAAGTCGTTGTGCCTGAAGAATATCTCGGTGATGTGATCGGTGATCTCAACTCGCGGCGCGGCAAGGTAAGCGGCATTTTGCCCAGAAAAGACGCCCAGGTTGTCGAAGCCTTCGTACCGCTGGCGGAAATGTTTGGTTATGCAACCAAGCTGCGTTCAATTACCCAGGGGCGCGCTGTTTATTCAATGCAATTTGATCACTATGAAAAATTGCCGCAGAGCATTGCGGATACAATTGCTGAAAAATTAAGGGAACCAACTAAGTAATCTAATAAAGGGGAATGTGGTGGCAGGCCAAAGCATTCGTATCAAATTAAAAGCATACGATCATCACTTGATCGACAAATCGTCGGAAAAAATCATCACGACGGCTAAAACGACCGGCGCCCTGATTTCCGGCCCGATACCTCTGCCGACACGACGCAGCGTGTTTACGGTGTTGCGTTCGCCGCATGTGGATAAAAAATCACGCGAACAATTCGAGGTTCGTATCCACAAGCGTCTGATTGATATTCATAACGCGACCAATAAAACCATCGACCAGTTGATGAAGTTAGAGCTGCCGGCCGGTGTGGATATTGAAATTAAAACCTGATTTTTAATATGTTTGGAGATATTGATGAACGGTTTATTGGGTAAAAAAATTGGTATGACTCAAATCTTTGATGAGTCTGGCAATGCCGTGCCGGTAACGGTTGTGCAGGCGGGCCCTTGTTATGTAACCCAGGTAAAAACGCTGGAAAACGACGGATACCAGGCCGTTCAACTGGGGTTTGGTAATAAAAGAGCGAAGAACACCACAAAACCGGTGTTGGGACATTTACAAAAGGTGGGCGCTCCACCGGTTCGCTTTCTCAGGGAATTTCGCTATACAGGAAAAACCGACTTAAAGCCAGGTGATCAGGTAAAAGCAAATCTTTTTAGCGCGGGCGATATCGTGAAAGTTAGCGGACGCAGCAAGGGACGCGGTTTTGCCGGAGTAATGAAGCGACACGGCTTTAGCGGCGCGCAGGCAACCCACGGGCAATCCGACCGTCAGCGCGCGCCGGGGTCTTTGGGACAAAGTTCTTATCCCTCAAAAGTGTTTAAAGGGATGAAAATGAGCGGTCGCATGGGCAATGAGCGAGTGACGGTTTCCGGATTGCGAATTGTAAAAGTTGATGTTGATAATAATTTGCTGTTTGTGCAAGGATCGGTTCCCGGAGCCAGAAATGGTTATCTTGAAATTTACAAATAAACGGTATTTGAACGAGTGTCGCTATGGAATTGAATATTTATAAAGTTGACGGAACGAAAACGCGTAAAAAAGTTACGTTAAATTCCGACGTTTTTGAAATTGAGCCAAATGATCACGTATTATATTTGGCGGTAAAGGCACATCTTGCCAACAAGCGGCAGGGAACGCACAGTGTAAAGACCCGCTCCGCGGTCAGGGGCGGCGGGCGCAAGCCTTTTCGCCAAAAAGGAACGGGCCGGGCGCGGCAGGGAACAACCCGCTCGCCACACATGCCCGGCGGCGGCAGGGCGCATGG
>CAYVDX010000635.1:0-3162 GCA_964450485.1 uncultured Calditrichaceae bacterium | reverse complement strand
CAGAATCATCAAATCGGGAAAGATGTACGGGTATTTTTGCAGGCCATGAAGTTGAACCTGCGGCGTGCGGTTTATGATCAATTATTGGGCGACGCCCGGGGGTATAATTTCATTTTACCGCTGGATTTGATCCTGCTTTCGCTGTCTTATTTTTTAGCCTATCAGCTTCGTTTTGACTGGAATGTGCCTTCAGACGAATATACGATTTTTCTGAAATGCCTGCCATTTGTGATTGTGTTACGCATTGCAACCTTTTATTATTTCGGTATTTACAAAAATCTTTGGAAATACATCAATGTTCGCGATCTGGTGACCATCATTTCTGCGTGCACGGTAAGCTCTGTTTTAATTGTCGCGCTTATTTCGCTGATCGGCGACATGGGTCATTCCCGCTCAGTCTATTTAATCGACTGGCTGCTCAGCATCACAATGATTGGCGGTTCACGATTAGCGATTCGCTTTTCGAGCGATATCTTGACCACGGAAAACAAGGTTCGTAATAATGTTTTAATTATCGGCACCGGTGATGTCGGCGAGATGCTTTTAAAAATGCTGGACATTAACGGACGGGATCGTTACAACATCGTTGGATTTATCGATAATGATCCACTGATGAACGGGCGCATGGTTCATGGGTTTAATGTGCTGGGTGCTTGTCAGGATATTCCCGAATTAGCGCCAATGTTTCGTATTGATGAAGTGCTAATCGCCGAGCCCAAACTTTCCGCGGATGAAATGAAACAGATCATTAAATATTGCAAGCAAGCGAATTTACGGCATCGGATCGTTCCGGCGGTAAGTGATATTCTTAGCGGTTCCGTACATCTGTCACAATTTCGGGACGTCGAAATTTCCGATTTATTCGGACGCCAAACCGTCGAGCTTGATCTTTCCGCGATTGAAACATTTCTGATGGGAAAAAAAGTGCTGGTTACCGGCGCCGGCGGATCAATCGGTTCTGAACTGTGCCGGCAAATTGCCTCACAACGTCCAAAATATATCGTTTTGGTTGACAAAAACGAAAATTATCTTTATGAGATTCAATGTGAACTCAACACACAATTTCCATCGTTGGCGATACATTGTCAGCTTGGAAGCATTACCAACCGGCAAAAGCTGCGCAGGATTTTTGAAGAGTATCGCCCGGAAATTGTTTTCCATGCCGCCGCGCAAAAGCATGTGCCGCTCAGCGAAAATAATCGCGAAGAAGCCATCTGGAACAACGTCTTCGGCACACGCCTGCTTGCGGATACGGCTGACGAATTTAGCGTTTCCGACTTCGTGATGGTCTCGACAGATAAGGCGGTAAACCCAACCAGTATTATGGGCGCTACCAAACGCGTCGCTGAATTATATATCCAGGCATTGTCAAGGAAAAGCCGCACAAACTATGTCACGGTTCGCTTTGGAAATGTGTTGAACATCAACGGGAGTGTCATCCCCATTTTTCGAAAACAGATCGAAAAAGGCGGGCCGGTGACCATTACTCATCCCGACGTCGAGCGTTATTTTATGAGCATTGCCGAAGCCGTGCAACTCATTTTGCAAGCTGTTACCATGGGCAAAAGCGGTGAAATTTTCATTTTGGAAATGGGTAAATCGATCAGAATTATGGAAATGGCCATCGAACTGATCAGCCAGGCCGGTTTCAAACCGTTTGAAGATATTCCCATCCAAATTGTCGGTCTGCGCCCCGGAGAAAAACTTTTTGAGGAATTAATCGGCGAAAACGAAGAACTGCTGCCGACGACACATGCCAGTATCAAAACAGTTAAATCTCATTATGATAAAAGTTTGTCGGAAATATCAAAAAAAATCAACAAACTTCTAACATTTGATTTTTCGAATGGACGGGAAAATTTGTTTGATCTGCTCCGCGATATTGTGCCGGAATTTACCTCATACCTTCAACATCAAAAGAACACTCAAAAGGGCAATCAACAATCATCAACCGATGTGAATATGATCAATGGTAATGGCGCCAGTAAGTCATATTTGCAAGATTCATCAAAGTTGACTTAACATCCTGTTTTTTTTTTGAGTACGTCATACCTTTTTTATGAAATTATTAAAAAAAATTGAACAAAAATATCCGGTTGAATATGCGGAAAGCTCAGATTTTTCCGAGATTATCGCTTTATTCAATACCGTATGGTCGGCCAGTCGGCAACTCGTCGCGCGAAACGAAAAGTTGTTTATTCGCCGGTATTATAACAATCCATTTGCGGACGATACGTTGTCTATTTTTGCGGCAAAAGATGGCGCTAAAATTATCGGCATTACCGGCCTGTTAAAATTCGATTTAAGCTATCATAAAAAGCGCTTACCAGCGGTTTGGGTCGTCGATCAGGCAGTTTTGCCGGAATACCAAATAAAGGGCATCGGGTATTTATTGTTAAAAAAAGCAATTCAGGAATCAGCGATTGCCGTTGCGGGAGACAATAATGCGCCCTCCCAAAAAATGCATAAGAGCATGGGAATGAAAGAAATTGCTCATTGCACGGTGATGCGAAAATGGATTCGTCCGACAAATTATTTTAACGCCAAAAAACGCGCCGGTATTCGAATCGTGCACGGCGTTTCTTTTGATCGCCCATTTGACCGCTTATGGGAAAATGCCCGTTCTGAGTATGACATTGTCGCCATTCGCAACGCGGATGTTTTACGCTGGCGCTATGAAAATTTGCCTACCCGGAAATTTCAGACACATGCGCTTTACAAGGATGGCGAGCTATGTGGATATATTGTCACAACAATGGGAAAAGTCCGGGACCTTGCTCCAAAAGGCGTTTTTGTCGATTTTTTATTCTGCCAAATTGATGATGGATTGATTGCGACTTTCATTATGTCGGTAATCGCATATTTGGCAAAAAATGGCGCGGTTTGTTTTGAAGCTGCCTTGAGCCACCAACGCATCAGAAAAATCTTTGAATCGCTTGGTTTTAAAGATTTTGATTATGATCCCAATTTTATCGTCTATGATAATGTTCATAGCCAGGATAAACCCGATCTTTGGGATGGGCAAAAATGGCATCTCACTTATGGCGATGCGGATTTTTTCTTCACGCGATGAGATTTTAGCTTTCAGCTTTCAGCGGTCAGCTTTCAGCTTTCAGCTTTCAGCTTTCAGCTTTCAGCTTTTAGCTTTCAGCTTTCAGCTTT
>CAYVDX010000634.1:0-3174 GCA_964450485.1 uncultured Calditrichaceae bacterium | reverse complement strand
CGTTGTCGTGTCGCAGCAGCAAGCGAAACTCAGCCCGGGAAGTGAACATGCGATAAGGTTCGAGAATAGTTTTGTTGATCAGATCATCGATCAAAACGCCGATATACGCCGCCGCGCGATCCAAAATCACCGGTTCGCGGTCAAGCAGCTTCATTGCCGCGTTGACGCCGGCAATCAATCCCTGCGCCGCCGCTTCTTCGTACCCGGAAGTGCCGTTGATTTGCCCGGCAAAATACAATCCCTCGATTGCTTTGGTTTCCAGGGTCGGGTGAACCTGGTGAGAGGGAAAAAAATCGTATTCCACCGCGTAGCCCAGGCGGATGATTTTCGCGTTTTCCATTCCCGGAACCGTGCGCAGCGCTTTTTCCTGCACATCCGCCGGCAGACTGGTGGAAAAGCCGTTCACATACACCTCGGGATTGTTAAAACCTTCCGGTTCCAAAAAGAGCTGATGGCGATTCTTATCGGCAAAACGTACGATTTTGTCTTCGATGGACGGGCAATAGCGCGGCCCCAACCCTTTGATTTTGCCGGTGTACATCGGCGAGCGATCCAGGCCGCTGCGCAAAAAGTCGTGGGTTTCGGCGTTGGTGTAAGTGATGTAACAATTCAGTTGTTCGCGCTCAATTTTTTCTGTTTGAAATGAAAACGGCGTCGGGATCGCGTCCGGTTCCTGCGCCTCGGTTTTGCTGAAGTCGATACTATTGATGTGAACCCGCGGCGGCGTGCCGGTTTTCAGTCGCCCGGTTTCAAAGCCGAGGTCGATCAAATGCCCGGTCAGCCCTTTTACCGCGCATTCGCCGGCGCGCCCGCTGGCGATATTGTTCAGTCCGATGTGAATGCAGCCGTTCAAAAATGTGCCGCAAGTAAGAATCACGGCGCGGCAGGAGATTTTTCGTCCGTCTTCCAGTGTCGCGGCTTGAATTTTGCCCTTTTTATGGGTAAAGCCGCTGACTGACCCGACGATAACATGCAGGTTTTTTTGCGCAAAGACGCGTTTTTGGGCGTCGCGCATGTATGCCAACCGATCTGCCTGGGCGCGCGGCGACCAAACCGCCGGCCCCTTGGAGCGATTGAGAATTTTAAAATGGATGCCGGTCGCATCAATGATTTTGCCCATCTCGCCGCCCAATGCGTCGATTTCCCGCACTAAATGTCCTTTTGCCAACCCGCCGATCGCCGGGTTACAGGACATTTTTCCAATGGTTTCTTTTTTGAGCGTCACCAGGGCGGTTTTTAATCCCAACCGGGCCGTTGCCAAAGCTGCTTCGATGCCGGCATGTCCGCCGCCGGCAATCACAACATCAAATCTATTCATAAAAAATACCTGTTTGTTTCACGTGAAACACTTTGTCGCTGTTTTGCGACATATTTGTTGTTAGATATGCGACCAGGGCGCTTTGTATTATTCTTACTTCCCAATACAAAAATTGGCAAAAATATGATTTAACACGTCTTCCGAGGTTGTTTCCCCGGTAATTTCCCCCAAATGATTCAATGCCAGCCGAATATCAACGGCGATAATTTCTTCGGAAGCGTTCATTGCCATCGCCGTCAACGCATTTTGCAACGCTTTTATAGTGTTTTCAAGCGACTGTTTGTGGCGCGCGCTGGTGACGACGATTTCTTCGGTTTCCATACTCTGGTCGTGGATCAATTGTTCCTTTATCACGTCCTTCAGCGATTGAATGTTGGTTTGCGTTTTCGCGGAAACGCTGAGGGTTGGCAAATTTAACGCCTTGATCGCTGCTTCTGTTGTTGCTTTTCGCTTTAAGTCCGATTTATTCAAAATCAGCACAAACAGCGTGTCCCGCAAGTGATCCCGAATAATTTTAATCAATGCGCGGTCATCACCGTCAAGCGGGCGATGCGCGTCAAAAAGGCATAAAGCAATATCGGATGAGTGAATTTGTTCGAGCGCACGCTGCACGCCAATTGCTTCGATTTTATCCTCGGTCTGACGAATGCCGGCGGTATCAACTGCCTGAACAGCCAGTCCGTCGATTTCCATTGTCGCTTCAATGTAATCCCGGGTGGTGCCGGGAATATCGCTGACAATCGCCCGGTCTCGCGCCAATAACACATTCAGCAAACTGGATTTTCCTACGTTCGGCTTGCCCAGGATCAGCATTTTAACGCCTTCCTGAAGCAGCCGCCCATAGTCATAAGTTTTCAATAATCCCCGGATTCGCCCGATAACGCCGGTCACCTTTTCAGCCATTTCCCGAACCGGCAGCACTTCAATTTCCTCATCGGAGAAATCGAGATTGATTTCCAGTAGCGCCAGGTTGTCCAGAATTTCGCGGTGAATCTCAGCAATAATTTCGGAAAAACGCCCTTCCAAATGCCGCAGCGATTGGGTGAGGCTTTGCCGGGTGCGCGCATTAATAATTTCCGAAACAGCTTCAGCTTGCGAAAGATCCATTTTTCCATTCACAAATGCCCGCAGCGTAAACTCCCCCGGCTCGGCAACGCGGGCGCCGCCGCGAATGATTTCGTCGATAATCCGGTTGATAATCAGGGGGTTGCAGTGACAACTGATTTCAACAACATCTTCACCTGTGTAAGAAGCGGGGCTTTTAAAAAACGTCGTAACTATTTGATCTACAAGGTTTTGTGACGAATTTATAAATTCGTTGAAAATCGCCTTGCGAGCGTCAGTCTGTTGAATTTGTCGTTTCAGAAAAGGGTTCAAAATGGGAAGCGCTTCTTCGCCGCTGATCCGAATCACTGCAATTGCGCCATTTCCCAGCGGCGTTGACAATGCAATAATTGTATCGTCTTGTCGAATATATTTCATGATGCGTGATAACGTGATGGGTGATGCGTGACACTGTGATTCGTGATGTTATTTACGCACCACGAATGCTATTTGCGTTTGGATTGCCGTCGTTGGGCGCGGTTACCCTGCGCCGGCGTTGATGAGCGACGTTTTGCCAACGCTTCTTTTACGGATGTCGGCGCGCTGCTTTTTTTCTTTTTGTCCGCCGGTTTCGCGGGACTTTTCGCTTTTTGATCCGCTTCCGCCGCTGTTTTTTTCTTGATTAAACGCGTTTGTATCATGCTGAAAAAATTGAAGATGGCGTAATAAAGATTCAATCCCGAAGGCAGGCGATAGAAGATAAAAATCATAAAAACAGGCATAAAATACGCCATTGTTTTCTGCTTGGGATC
>CAYVDX010000633.1:0-3175 GCA_964450485.1 uncultured Calditrichaceae bacterium | reverse complement strand
CCGATATTGTCCGGTTGAACATCTGCAAAGACAGCGGAAAAATCGCTACCAACTTCTGTCCGCACGTGATCGAAAACGAGGTTTTCAAACGGGAAAATCATCCCACCGAAACCTGCCCGCTGCACCCGGGTCCACAATCGAATGGCAAGCGCTACCGAGTGGTTTACTAAAACAAGGCCACTTTGGAGGAATCAATCAGCAATGAAAATTCTGCAATGCGCAAAACATCCCTGAAAATGACGGGCAAGGTTTTGAAAGCCACCCGGGCCACCTATGAAGTCATGCTTGAAAACCGGGTAATCCAATGCACCATTCGCGGTAAATTGGTCGTCGATGATGAGAATTACGCCGCCGTCAAAGTGGGTGATAATGTCACCCTTTCACAGGTCAATGAACGGGCAGGCGTGATCGAAAAAATTTTGCCCCGCAAATCCCAATTAACCCGCACCATCGCCAGCCGGCAATACCAGGAACACATTATTGCGGTAAATATCGATCAATTGCTGATTATTTTGTCAACAAAAAATCCGCGTTTTAAATCCGGGCTGATGGATCGCTACCTGGTCATTGCCGAAAAAAACCGGCTGCGCCCGCTGATTTGCATCAATAAAATGGATCTCTCAGACGCTGAACAATTTTCCGCTTACCGTGATTATTACCAGGGAACGCTGGCTATGCCGGTCTTTTTCACTTCCGCGATCACCGGCGAAGGAGTGACGCTTTTGGAGAAATCCCTGCAAAATTCAGTGACAGCCCTGGTTGGACATTCGGGGGTTGGGAAAAGCTCGCTCATCAAAGCCATTCAGCCCGGGCTGAACATAAAAATTGCCGCCGTGAGCGAACGAACCCAAAAGGGACAGCACACCACAACTCATGTACAGCTTTTTCCGCTGTTAAACAACAGTTTTGTGATCGATACGCCGGGCATTCGGGAGCTGGGTTTTTGGGGAATTTACAAAAAGGATTTGGCGAACTATTTTATCGAATTCAGGCAATACGCCCATGAATGTCAGTTTGGCGATTGCACGCATATCCGTGAGCCGGGTTGCGCGGTAAAAAGTGCGGTTTCCCGCGGAGAAATTCTTGAGGAACGCTACAATAATTATATCAATATTTTTGAGAGTCTGAAGTCTGCGCACTATGAGCGATAAATAAAACCTGTTGCTGAAATAGCTCAATTTACCTACTCATCCTTGACATACCGACCAAATTTCCAGGCAAAACCCGCCGAAATCAAAATCGTGACAACCACAAATGCCGCGATGCTGAAAATCACAGCCGACAACTCCCAATTCATCGATTCTTTCAACGCCACAATCCGCAAACCGAAAAATACCGCTAAAATCAACGCGGCATAATAAGCAGCGCGGAGAATCATATCACCTTTTAACCGGGTTTGGCAATTCCCACAGATTGTTTTTATCGGGATCATTTGCAGCGCAAACTGAAAAAAAGTCATGGGATTTTGACGGCAATTCGGACATTTCATTTTTGCGGCCTTTCCAGCAAGTTGATTTGCAACGATTCGAGCCGGATTTCGGAAACCCTGATCAATTTTTCCGCGGCGAATTCCGCATCGAGCAAGATTAAGGCTGTGGTTTCATCCGCGGGTTTGTAATTCAGATAATCTGTCATGCGGATTCCATTGATGACGCGCGGATTCAACGCTTCGCGGAAACGAACACCGCCGCCGTTGATGTGGTATCGATAGGCGAAATAGTCCAGTGTATGCCTTTCTTTGTGAATCCAGTACAGGAAGGCGTCTTCAAAATCATCCCCGCCGCCTTCCGCCTGAAAGGTGACTTTTATTTGATAATAAGGCTGCCCGTGAATGATCGTTCCGCCTAAATATTGCTTTTTTACAGCCGGATCATTCAACGGAAATGGGAGCAGGGCGAAATACATAACGGAGTTTAATGAATTTGATAAACTGTTTCGCGTTTTATCGTCGAGCGCGACGGTTTCGCTGTTGATTGTGCGGGTAAATCCATTATTATCTAACACATCCACAACCCAGCGTGTTGAGTCGCGATACACGCGTTTGTATTTAAAATAGCCGTTGCGTCGTTCGCTGCTGTAGTGCTTGCCGCGAAATTCAAACTCGATGAATGAGTACTGAAACGCTTCGCCGCCATGCGCGGCAATGCAAGCGTCAACAATTTTTTGCGCCGTTATTTCTTCCTGGCAGGAAAGCGACGCATTCGCGCTACACAAAAGGATGGTTATCCACAAAAATTTGGCAAACATAAAATCTCTCGCGCATTTTTATAAGATATTTCCCCAAAAAAATTAAGCTAATCAACATTCGGCAAACTGTCAATGGCCGGCGGTGTTTTTCCATGAACCCCCATGGTTTTCATGAAGTTTGAGTAAATAACCGCGTCATCTTTTCATTAACACCGTGGCTTCAGCCCGGTGAACATGGCTGCCATTTTTCTTCCTGCGTAACCGTTTCAACGGTTTCCCTGCGGCTAATGGCAGGGTTAACTTTTCAAAAATCATCAAAATTCCGGAGTTTTGTGTTTTTTGATCGTTTGCAAACCCAATTCAATCACATATAATTGAAAGCGAATCGCCGCGGCCAAGCCAAGCGGCTGAATATTGAATTCGGCAAGCGTCGCGTCAATGGCTTCATCTTTGGCAAGCTGTAATTTTAACGCGGGCAGTTTTTTCTTAAATCGCAAATATTTTTCCGGCGAGCCTGTGTACTGCGCCGTTATTTCGCGGGGGATATCAAACAGCGGCAGCTCCGTGACCAAACTGAGCGGGTCGCCGCCGAGGGAGCGCACAAATTCCATGGAACTCAGGTGAAATTTTTTCGCGGTTTCCGCATCGCCCAAAGCGCGAAAATGCGCCTGCATGGCGCGGCCTTCCGGCGTGGTCGTGAACCCGGGCGCGATGTAAATAAAGCCTTTTTCGCCGCCGCGATCGTGATCGTGCAATCGCAGACCCAATTTGCGGGCGTATTCGGCAAAGTGGAAACGCAGTTCCACTGTTTTGTCGATCCAATGGCGTTCGATGAGCAGCATTGCGCCTTCGGCAAAACCCATTCCGTGCAGGCTCAAGTGCAGTGAAACGGGCGCGTGATCTTTTAAAAACGCGGAAACGGAGCGGTTTTCCACGCGCATGTCCGGGTAGCCGAATTCAATGTCGCGGCCGGGCAATTCGCGGAAAG
>CAYVDX010000632.1:0-3177 GCA_964450485.1 uncultured Calditrichaceae bacterium | reverse complement strand
AGACGCGCATCGATTAAATGACGCGCAGCGAAAATATGTTGATTTGCTGAGTGATTTTTTGGAAAAGCTGAACGCGCGCCGACAGCAGCAAGTCTCCGCGGCAAAACTGCTGGAAATGAGCTGCGATTTCACAAAAGCCAGCGATTTGTTCGCCGAGAAAATTGACGACGAACTGAAGCGCAAGCTGATCCGCCGGGCGTCGCCATTTAAAAATAATTTGACGGAATTTCTGGAAGCCGCGGCATTACAAAAAGAAAGCGATGAGTACGATCCCCGCGCCGACCGCGTACCGCTGATGACCCTTCACGCCTCAAAAGGTCTGGAATTTCCGGTGGTTTTCATCGTTGGCTGCGAGGAAACGCTGATTCCCTATCGCCGCTACGGTTACAAAGCGGATGTGGATGAGGAGCGCCGCCTGTTTTACGTGGGCATGACCCGCGCCCAGGAAAAGTTGGTGCTGACCCGCGCAAAATCGCGCATGATTTTCGGTGAAAAACGCCAAAATGCGCCGTCGCGTTTTATCGGCGATATCGAAGCGGCGTTGAAGGAATTTAAAGAAGCGCAGGTGCGTAAAAAGAAGAAAAAAAATGCGCCGCCGGATGACGGGCAGTTGAGTTTGTTTTGAGGGTTATTGCAAAATGTGCTTTATTCAATCCTTACATATTTTCTTATAAATTCTCCCGGTGTAATGGCAGGTACCGGTGAATTTTCAAAATCTTGTACGTTCCGGGTAACGATATGATCACAATGAGAAATTTCTGCAACACTTGCCACGACAGCATCCTCAAAATCACCAATTTGCAAAGCTCTCGCACGAATGAATGATGATTTATCAGCAAAAGCAATTTCAAAATGCGCTATTAGCCAATCTGATTCCTTGTCTGCACGGTCTCTGTTTTCATTTTTTGAAATGAGATAATGAACCGTTGTCAAAGCATGGGCAGGAATAATTCCTTCAACTTTATTTTATAAAACTTCACTGATGACAATCGATGAAAATTGATAATGAGGATCACGTTTCTGAATATGATCAAGCAAAACATTCAGATCAATCATGATTTTCATTGGTGTTTTTCCTCAATGTAGTTATAGTACTCCTTTTGCGCATTTATATCATTTGGAATAATTCCGGCATTTTTTTTAACATCAGGATGATGGGAATATCTTTCTGAAATTTGTAATTGTTGGATATATTGATCTATCAGTTCTGAAATTGTTATATTGTTCCGCTTTGTATATTTTTCAAGAAAATCCACTTCAGATTCGGGGAGTTGAATCGTTATTTGGGTTTTGTCCATCATTTACTTCTTAATTTTTATCGCCTTTATTGTAAATCTATCGTCGAATATTTTAACCGATATAGATATTGTTATAAACAGGAAAAATACTCTGCGATGTCGAGTTCAAAGCCTTTTAGCGCGCCTTCGCCTTTCAGCGTGTCGCCGGGGTTGTATTCCCGGAAAGCCGTCGGGGAGGTAAAAACGAGGATAGCGCGTTTTTTCGGCTCCACGATCCAGACCCAGGTTACATCAATGGAGAAATAATCGAGAATTTTTTCGCGGATGTCCTGCCAGCGGTCGGTGGGAGAGACGATTTCGACCACTAATTCCGGCGCCACGTCGAGAAAGGCGCGATCCGGGTTGCAGCGTTTCCAGCGTTCCACCGAAATAAAGATCACATCCGCGGCGCGGATCGTATCCGGGTTCTGTTTGATATAAACGCCGGTTTCTCCCACAAAAACCTTTCCCGCATCGCGGTTTTTCTTTACAAAAGTGCGCAATAGAAAGTCAAGTTCGGATGATAATTCGCCGTGAACAGCACCGGTCGGGCTTATTTTTACAATTCTCCCTTCGATTAATTCGCACCGGCCGATATCGCCCATCTCGAACAATTCTTCTCCGGTGATCAATCTTTCTTTGCTGAGTGTCAGGGTTTCCATCATAAATCCAATTGTCGTTTAATGACGATGTATCCACCGCGCTTCATCTTCAGCCATCGCTTGGTAGCCTTTTTCTAAATCCTGCATGAGGACATGCGGGCGTACTAAAGATTCGATAAATTTGCTAATCTGCCTCGGCCCAATGTATTTGTGCAGCCCTTCATGGATAACTTCATCAACGGTGATGGTTCGTTTTTTACGCATTTCAATCTCATCCTTATACGTGCTTATACGTAATGTAAGTTCGCTTTTGCAGGCAGACAAGTGCTTTTTAGGCGCATTGCACACCGTCGCCGCCGGGGAATAAATCTCCCGGCGCAAGTCCGAAAGCGTCATCAATGGCGCTGAATAATTGTTCAATCCTGCATTTCACGAATTACGCGTCACGCATCAGGGCAGACGAAAACCCACGCATCGCCTTCCCCCTTCCTACTTTTTACTTTTTCTTTTTACTTCTCTTCCCAAACCGGCAATCGTCCGGGCGTCCAGGGTGCTTCGGCAAGCTCCAGGTCATTTTCCAGTTTTTTCAGATCGCCCTCGATGAGTTGGTGCATTTTTGCCAGCACATCGCGGAATTCCCCGGCGGCAATGCGATAGGATTCGCGCTGAGTCGTGGTCGGTTCGGATTCGGAGCCCCAATGACCGAAAATATTGCTCAGTCGTTGGCTGACGCCCGGTTTGCGCGGCTCGCTGATGGATGCCGGCACCGGATCGCCGTTGAGTACGATCTGCAAATCCTTCAGCCGCTTTTCGATATCGCGGACGCGATTAAACAAATCGGGGTCTGCATCGGGCGTATCCATCAGCGCCTTTTTGATATAATTAATACGCGTTTGCGCCCCACCGGCCGCGCGTTGCGTGCCTTCGATGGCGCGCTGCAAGCGGGCGGTTTTTCGTTGAAATTTCAGCACGGCGGCGCGGTCCGCGGCGGCTAAAGTGGCCAGTCCCAACGGCACGATTTCAAAGGTTTGCGGCGCATCGATGGGCGTAATTTTGCCGCCGGCCCGTTTGGCTATTGCCACGCTGTATTTCCCGGGAATGACCAGCGGTCCCGCCGGTTCATCGGAAAATGGATTGGTTTTATCCACCGCTTTCAGGCTGACCGGATCCGCCGGCGGGTAGCGCAAATCCCAAGCAATGCGATGAAATCCTTTTTTCGCCGGCCCGCTCAGCCGCCGGATGACGTTGCCTGCTTCATCCGTGACGGTCAAAATAATTTCAGGCGCTTCCTCCCGCCG
>CAYVDX010000631.1:1995-3178 GCA_964450485.1 uncultured Calditrichaceae bacterium | reverse complement strand
TGAAAACAATGCTAAACTGTCACGAGCAATGGGGCAAAGAACCGAGCAACCCGGTACAGGATTATAAACCTTTTGATAGCGGAATTAACGAGAAGGAATTGAAGAAACTGCAAAGTGAGTTGGCCAAAAAAGAGAAACTAATCAAGCGATCGCCTTCTTTGGAAGCTTATCAACAATTGGAGGAAGCGTTGCGGGAAGCCAAAACGCAGTTGGCTGAAAGGGTGCCGAAAACACAGTTAGAAAAATCGGAAAAAGCACTGCGGGCTCAAGAAATAGAGATTGCGAAATTGCAGAACGTATTGCAAAAGGCAGAAACAGAATTAACGGCTCGAGTGCCCGTGACGGAATTGGAAAAACTCAAAAAAACATTAATCGCTAAGAATGAAGAAATTAAACGGTTAAGCAGCTTTTCACCAAAAATTGAAAAAGAGGGTGGCGCTCAAACTTCAAAATCAATTAAAATCTTCAGATCAACGCCGTAGAAGAATTTATCTGTAGCTGCCGTCAAACAAATGTTAAAAGACAAAGGCTTTTTCGATTCAAGATGGAATAAATCTGCCAGCGGATTTGTCAACGACTACCAATTGCAAAAAGACGGTTTGGTCGTGTTTGATCGCAACAGTGGTTTGATGTGGCAGCAATCCGGTTCTACAAAGTCAATGACTTTTGAGAATGCTAAAAAATATATTGAAAAGTTGAATCGGGAAAAGTTTGCCGGTTATAGCGATTGGCGGCTGCCGACATTGGAAGAAGCCATGAGCCTGATGGAGCCGGAAAAGAAAAACAGTGCTTTTTACATCGATCCGTTGTTTGATTCAACACAGGTGTGGATCAGGACAGCCGATCGGTATAGCGCCTCCCTCGCGTGGTGTGTCGACTTCTACGGCGGTGGTTGCCTCAATCCCCATGTCGACTACACCCACTTCGCACGCGCTGTTCGTTCCTGACAATCATCTCGGTTATTTGATTATTTGAGTTATTTGATTATTTTTGAAAACAGGATGTTTTCATCCCGAGTGCCCCGATTATTTTGGGGGTTTACGATTTGGATGGGAGCACCTTTACCGGGATATTTTTTCACGCCAAAGGCGTCATACTCCAAAGCCCGGAATTCGTCGCAGACGTATTCCGGTAAACCGTTGAAACCGGTAAACCGTTGAAACCGGTAAACCGTTGAAACCGG
>CAYVDX010000631.1:0-1895 GCA_964450485.1 uncultured Calditrichaceae bacterium | reverse complement strand
CCGTTGAAACCGGTAAACCGTTGAAACCGGTAAACCGTTGAAACCGGTAAACCGTGGAACATCGGGAATCCGGGGAACACAGAAAATTTCACAGAAAAAAAACGGAAAACCCATGCCACAATCGTTGGCACAGATTTATCTCCACATCGTATTTTCAACCAAACATCGCCAACCGTTTCTCAAAGACAAAGCGTTGCGGGAACGCATGCACGGCTACCTCGTTGGCATTTGCCGCAATCTCAAATGCCCCTCGCTCATTGTTGGCGGCGTAGCGGATCATGTGCATCTTCTTACCCGCCATTCAAAAAATATCACAATCGCCGAATTTTTGAGAGTGCTTAAAAGAGAATCCTCAAAATGGATTAAAACGATTGATCCTGCGTTGGCTTTATTTTATTGGCAAACCGGGTATGGCGCATTTTCAGTCAGCCCGTCGCATGTGATGGCGGTAAAAAAATACATTGCCAATCAGGAAGCACATCATCATAGTGAATCATTCCAAGATGAATACCGGCGAATTTGCAGGAAATACGGTGTTGAAATTGATGAGAGGTATGTTTGGGATTGACGATTTCGGGAGCCTTGTCAAACCCCGTTGGGGTATTTTTGGGATTGTTTCATATCACCCATGATGCATCTTCGATGAATCATGGGCTTTGGGGTGGAACCGCTTTGCGGTATCCTCACACCGAAAAGCCGTTTTTATGAAAATGTCCGTTTTTGCTGCCCACCACTTTAATCATTTCCTGGCGGATCAATTCCATGTTGAACGGTTTTTTGATCACCCCGTCAATGGCGTCGTTGGCGTCGATGAGTTTGCCGTCCACCTGGTTCCAGCCGGTTACGATAAAAACCGGGATGCCCGGATCCAGCGTTTTCAGCTTGCGGGCCAGTTCCACGCCGTTTACGTTGGGCATGCTCAGGTCCGCCAACACCACGTCGCAGCGGTATTTCTGGAATTTCAGCAGCGCCTCGTGCGCGCTGGCGGCCGTGGCAACGCTGCATCCTTCTTCTTCCAACATTTCGGCAAGGGTTTCTCGAACCATGCTTTTGTCTTCGACCAGCAGCACTTTGTACTCCAGCGGCTGGTAAAATTCCGGGCGGGACGTTTGCGTGAGTGTCTCCTCGCCGGTGGCTGGGAGTTCCACCATAAAAATGGCGCCTTTGCCGGGCACGGAATCCACGTATATTTTGCCATTGTGTTTTTCCACAATTTCCGCGGCCATGCTCAAGCCCAATCCATTGCCTTTTTCGCCTTTGGTGGTGAAGAACGGGTCAAAGATTTTTTGCTGAATTGCCTCGGGAATGCCGACGCCGGTGTCGCTGACAAAGATGAAGTTTTTGCCGTCTTTTGCCGTGGTTTGGATGGAAAGTTTGCCGCCGTTGGGCATGGCGTCCAGGGCGTTATTGATCAAGTTCAGCACCACTTCGCGAAGGGTGGTGGCGTCGCCGCTGACCGGTTTTACCTCGCCGAGGGTGAGATCGAGATCAAAATGGATGCCGGTTGATTGCGCTTCCACTTCAAAGCGCGGGCGGGCGATTTCCACCACTTCCTGCACCAGTGTGTTGATGTTTAGCGTCTTCGGCGATTCTTTTTCCTTGCCGGATGAGGAGTAGCGCTGCAACCGGCTGATGCTGTTGGCGCCGTCTTTTGCGGCTTGCAGCAGCAGTTCCAAATCGCGGTTGTAAGGCGTTTGTTCCAGCCGTTTTTGCAGCAGTTGCGCCTTGCCGATAATCACGCTGAGCAGGTTGTTCATGCTGTGCATGGTGCCGCTGGCCAGTTCGCCAAGCACTTTCATCCGTTCGAGGTGTTTGGTGTAATTTTGGTATTTGCGATTCTGCTCGATGATGGCTTTCTTTTCGATCAACTGCGATACCAGGTAAAAAATGAAGCG
>CAYVDX010000630.1:0-3189 GCA_964450485.1 uncultured Calditrichaceae bacterium | reverse complement strand
ATATCCTTTAGCCGCAATTCAAGATTCATACCTGATACCTTCAATATCAGACAGTTTTTTTTCTAACAAATTAACGGCGCTGGCATAATGATCCCACTCCAGCCATTCTTTCTTATCTCCGATCTCACCATTGTTGAATAAATTGCTGAACGTTACGGTATCCATATTATTCAGTTTTTCAAACCTGGCGATTTTTTTTTGGTAAGCCGCGAGCTTTCTTTGCAGGATATTTTTGCCGATGGTGATGCTCTCCTGAACGCTCAACAGCGCATCTTTATCGACCAGAACTTTCGCATATTTTGACATGCTAAAACCATCCTTTCGTCTTCTACGAATCGTGTCGTTTTAGAAAGATGAATAAATTTTTGGGTTAAATCAAATTCTTTTTGGAAACGAGGTGTGGTTTTTTTGATAATTCCCCGCCGGTTTGTAAATTCTCGCCATATTTGTTCAACACATTCGAGCGTTCCATGAAAAAAGAGAAAAATCAAACCGAAGATTCTGTTTGGGAAGAACTTCCCGATATTCAAACGCCGATTTACAAAATCGATGAACGGCCGTCGCGTTGGTGGGAATCGCTGATGTACGGCTGGCAGCACACGTTGGTGGATATTTCGCCGTTTGTGCTGCCGCTGGCCGTGGGCGGGGCGCTGGGCATGTCCGCCGGTCAAAGCGCCGAGTTTATCAATTTTTGCCTGTTTGCCATGGGCGTTGCCACACTCATTCAAACCACGATCGGCAATCGTTTGCCGATCATCCAGGGTCCTTCCGCGACGCTGACCGGCGCGCTGGCCCCGCTGGCGTCGCAGTTGGGCGGGCCGGCAATGTGGGGCGGCGCATTTATTGGCGGCATCATCGAAATGCTGATCGGCGCATCGCGCATTCTCACGGTTTTTCGCAAGCTTTTTCCACCGGCGGTTTCCGGAGTGATCATCATTGCCATCGGCGTTTCCCTGGGGCAATTAGCCGTGCGGCTGATGATCGGCGACGGCAGCCCCATGAATTTTGGATACGCACTGATTGTCCTGGCGATGATTTATATTTTGCAATTACGCTTTAAATCTGTTCTCAACGGCGTGCTTTCACGAGGTGCAATTTTCATATCTATTTGGGTCGTCGGTCTCGGTTTGGGCGGCGTTTTGGGCGATGTAAATTGGACGCTGATTGCTGAAAAACCCTGGTTTCAACTTCCGAAATTTTTTCCGTACGGCGGGCCGGGATTTGGCTGGGAATTCAGTATTGCCGCAATCTTGGTGGTTTTGGCCGGTTATTTAGGTTCAATGGTTGAATCATTGGGTGATTACGCCGCCACCTGCGCCGTGGCCGGGGAACGCTACCAGGTAAAGCACATGAACCGGGGAATTTTTGCGGAAGGACTCAGCAGCGCATTAGCCGCATTGGTTGGCGGTTTGCCGGTAACCAGTTATACCCAAAATATCGGCATCATCGCCACAACAAGGGTGGCCAGCCGTTTTATCGTGCAAATTGCCGCAGTAATTTTGCTGCTCTACGGGCTTTGCCCAAAGTTTGGCGCATTGCTGGTCGCCATGCCGCGCGCTGTGCTCGGCGGCGTGTTCGTCATCGTCTGCGGAATGATCGCTTTTTCCGGAATCAAGCTGCTGCACATCGCCAAAAGCAGCGACGCTAACAGTTTTCTGATTGGCACTACGCTGATTGCCGCTATCGGAATTCCCATTTACTCCCGTTACGTTCTGGGGACAGACTGGCTGAATCAACTTCACATTTCGCTGCGATTGCTGGCAACTAATACCGTTGTGCTGGCGGTGTTGATTTCACTGGTATTGAATGTATTATTAAATTTTTTGCACCGCCCGGGCGCGCAATAACATGAAATTAATCCAATAATCCCTTGACATTAGACGTCAGGTGATTATTATATAAATAAGGGAATTTGGCAATATTTTGATTCCCCTATAAAACCAGCTCACAGATTAAATATTTATCCTTCGAAAAATCCGCGCTGCGCGGGTTGGCTAAACGCTGAAATTACAGGTTTCCACTAAAACTAATTACCTTTTAATCATTATCAGGAGGGTATTTGTATGAATGAAGTGAAACGATCTGTTCTCGCGTTAGCTGTGTTTTTGGCAGTCATTTTTACGGCCGAAAGCGTAATTTTGCCGTGCGCGCCGGGACCGTTACCGCCATTTTGTCCCAGGACCGTTTACTTAGCCAAATTTATTCCCTGGGGCAGCATTCCCATTCCCGATGATGGCAGCGATATTAAAGTTCCCATCGGCATATTGCCGTACGCGGGGTGGAATTCCCTCGACTCCCGCTGCGCCCAGCCGGTCAGCGCCACGTTGACATTCACCATTACCTGCGTTCCGGTTGGCGGTGGAACGCCGGTTGTGATCGGGCCGCAGGTTTTCCCCATGCCGACGCCCGTTTCCGGCGGCGAGCAGCGCGTGCCCGGCGATACCGTCACCTGCGTCATTCCCGGCGGATTGATTGCCCCGGGTTCAGTCACCCAAATCTGTAGCGTCGTTGGCTCATACAGCGTCACATTTTCCGGCGGCGTGGGCCAGGGGACGGTTACCGGGAGCGGCGACACCCAATTTTATCTGACGCCGCCATCGCCGGTTGCCCCGGAATTGCCCCGGCTGGAAATGCACTATCTCGATCTGGAAACGCCCATCCCCACGATGCGGCGCGGCGACCAGGGGCTTTATCATTTCCTGCTTGCCAATAACGATCCCTTCAACTCCGTCACCCTCACCTTGAGCAGCGAGGGCCGGCAGGCCGCGGTGCTCCCGGACGGATTCACGCCGGCCGATGCGTATGCGGCCAATATCTTTTCCATTTCCAATCCCACGCCGGGAGTGGACGTGTTCCCGGCGGTTTTTGCGGAAAATTTACTGCCCGGCGGGATCATCCCATTGCCCGATCCGTTTGCCTCAGACCCGCTGCTGATCACAAAAACGCTCACACTTGCGCCCGGCGAAGCGCAGATTGTCAGCATGCTCATGCGCAGTCACGGCATGTGCCTGGATGGCTCCTGCAACGAGCGCGATCTGCGGGCTGCCGGTTCATTTTCTGATGGCGATACGGCCCTTGCCTGTGCCAGCGCTTTGTATTTGGTCGGCGATGTGCCCGGTCAAACCCCGCTCTGCGAAATTACCGATTCCGTCAAAGTCGGTGATTTTATGGATGTGATCTGGGGGCGCG
>CAYVDX010000629.1:0-3193 GCA_964450485.1 uncultured Calditrichaceae bacterium | reverse complement strand
TGCATTGCCCATTTAATCGCAGGGAGTAAATATGCCATTGATTTGCCGGTGCCGGTACCGGCTTCCACCGCCAAAAAAGTCGAATCGTTAAACGCCCGGGCAATGCCTTTTGCCATGTCGGCCTGCTGCGGGCGCATTTCATAATTGCCGAATTCCCGGGCCAGCATTCCGTCCGCTTCAAAAAAATCGCCGATTGCCGCGACATCAATGGGCGTGCTCTCGGTTTTGGCGAACACGGGGCGATCCTGCCCGCCGATAATGTTATATTGATTGGCGCGCAGGCTGAACTGCCGCCGGTCAATGCCCTCCGGCACGGCGTATTTTCCGGACGCCAAAAACAGCGCCAAATTCTCAAAAAATGTTTTGACCGGCTCGTCGGTCGGTTCCAGGATTTGCAAAATTTTTTGCAAATCGGCGAACTTTGTTTTCAAGGCGATTTGCAGCAATTCCAAAAATAGCAGACCGGCTTTGCGGGCGTCCGGCAATGCGCGGTGCGAATCTTCCGCTTCGAGCTGATAATAATTTGCCAATGCAGACAAGTTAAATGCCGGTAAAAACGGGAGATACATCCGCGCTAAAATCAACGTGTCCATCTGAGGATTCGGAAAATAGTGAAACTGTTTTTCCCGGGCGCTCCATCCTTTAAAATTGTTTTTCGATTTCCGGGCGTGGTATTCCAGAAACGGCAGGTCAAAACCGACATTGTGCGCCACCAGGGGATCATTTCCCACAAATTCGCGGATTTCCGGCAATTTTTCCGCAAAAGCGGGCGCAGCGGCCACGTCGCGATCAGTAATGCCGGTGATGCGGGTTATTTTTTCGGGAATGACGCCGCCGGGTTTTAACAGAAAACTCAACGAATCCGCCGCTTCACCATTCTGAAAACGAATCGCAGCAAACTCGATGATGTCCGCGCTTTCGTATTTCAACCCCGTGGTTTCGATATCCAGCGCGACAAAATTTTCCAGTTTTAATTCGGAAAAAATACCTTTTGAAAGTATTTCAGTCAATGGATCGGTTCTCCCGGCAGTGTCTCAAAATATATCCTCAAAAATAATACCTGAATTTTAATATGCCAACGAGTGAAAATTATTATTTTTACCGGGCGGCATCATCGAGACGGAGGGGAATCCTTCAAACGTGATTGGGTGATTGGGTGATTGGGTGATTGGGTGATTGGGTGATTGGGTGATTGGGTGAAACCTAAAGTAACTTTTACCGATTTGCCGGGTCAATTGCTTAATTTTTTTCCTTCATGTTTTACTTTCCCTGTTCTGTGGGGCGGCTTACGGTCTTGGCGGTTGCTTTATCATAGGTTCATACGGTTATGCTTTTCAGTTTCCGCGAAAAAATCTTCAAAAGAGGTAAATTTATCCATTTTATTTTTTCCTTCAACGTTATATATTAAGGTAATGATCAAAGAAACTTTCAGGTCTGTCGAAGGTTAAAAGAAATATCAATTTACGAAAAAGGATATTTTCATGTTTTATAAAAAGTGTTTATTCTCTTTGCTAATTTCCCTCTTTTTTTTACAAGTCGCCCTTGCCGATACCGGCTTTCGGCGATACGCCGGCGAATTCATGGCGATCGATGTCTCCGCCAGGGCGCAGGCGCTCGGCGGCGCGTTTTCCGCCGTTTCAAACGATGTTTACGCGACATTTTACAACCCGGCGGGCCTGGCGCGAATACAATCCGCACAAGTCGGTTTTACCCACACCCGGCAATTTATTTCCTCAATTAATTACGATTATATCGGCTTTGCCAAACCCTTCGGATCAAACAAAGCGATTGGGTTTAGCCTGATTCGCCTGGGCGTGGACGATATCAAAGACTCCCGCGCGGCGGCAATCCTCGGCACAAACGGCGAATTGCTGGACATCGACGAAAGTCAGATCAGCAGTTTCAACAGTTCCGATTATGTCTTTTTTGTCTCCCTGGGGAACCGGATGAGTTCCAAACTCTCCTGGGGATTTAATATGAAACTGATCCGGCGGAACCTGGCTGACCACAGCGCAAACGGTCTCGGTTTTGACGCGGGCTTGCTTTACAAAGTGAATAATAAATTCAAAATATCCGGCATGTTTCGCAACATCACCTCGACCCTTGTCGCCTGGGACACCGGGGAAAAAGAACTGGTCAGCCCCACCCTGCGCTTTGGCTCCGCGTACTTGCTGCCCTTGCCGGGCTTAAACAGCCAATTCATTCCCACCGTGGATTTTATCGTACAAACCCAGGGCGCGCCGGGCATTGCCGACAACCTCGGTTCGCAGCAATTTACCGGCGCATTTGGCGGCGAACTGATCGTTCAGGAAACGCTTTCGCTGCGCGGCGGTTACGATGATTTGCAACGCATGAATCTCGGCGTCGGTATCCATATTCCGCACATCCAGGTGGATTATGCTTTTACCAGCTTTGACCAGGAATTGGGGAACGCTCACCGTATCGGTATCCTCATCGACTTTAATAAATAATTGATTTTTTACACTCCTTTTTGCGATGAAAAAGCTTTGTCAACCGGCGAAGCTTTTTCATTTTATTTCGGGATATCCAAAAATTTATCCTTATTTTTTTTCTGACAATCCAATTAGGGATTTTGCTCACGAAGCTTGCCCCGCCGCATTTTAACTTGGGATTTACAATACGATTATCCAATTTTGATTGTCACATAAGCGACGACAAAACCATCTTTCAGGCAACAGCCGCGACGATTCGCAAAATCCGAAATATGCGTTTGAGCGAAATTTATCATTAAAAAGAATAAAATTGACAAGCCGTCATAAAAAACATTGTTGTTTTGTCGCTGTAAAATTAATATTATTCATTGTTTGAAGTCAACATCAGTGGTTAAAGTGAAAAAAATTAAACTTAGCGGCTCTAAAACATATATTTTGATCGGCGCAATCATCCTGGCATGTTTTTTAGGCTATTTGATCATCTACGCGCTCAACTACCGGATGGATGAATATATCGCTAATTACAATAAAAAGGTGCCAAAGGAATTTGCCTACCTCGTTGCCCGGGAAGTTGAAAAAATTATTGCGCCGAAGACCAACAATTTTGACTTAAGTCAGTACAATCAATATAACCGCAATGCGCCGCGCGTCGCATTAAAGCGGTTTATCAACCAAAACCCGGATATCCATGCAATTCTGTTAATCAATCCCGAAAACACCATCGTCATCAGCACCACGCC
>CAYVDX010000628.1:0-3199 GCA_964450485.1 uncultured Calditrichaceae bacterium | reverse complement strand
AACGCCGCGTATTGGGCGATTGTGAAAGAACACCTGCTGATCGATGCGCCGCGTATTTCCTATTCCCTGCCTTCCGGCGAATGGACGTTTCGCAAACCGGCCGGCGCGGATATTGCCGCCGCGTTCAAAAATCAGCCGTTTGTGCTGGCGCCCCATACGGCCGGCCCGCGGCTTCGCGGTTTCATCAACGTCAATTTGCGGGATATCGATCTGCTAAACGGACTGAAGGCGCTGTTGGCAAACGGCTGGAATCAGGTTCAGCTACATTTTACCATCGGTCTGCCGACCGAAAAAGACGACGACGTCGCGGCAATCGGGAAATTGGTTCAAAAGTGTTTGGATGTCGCGCAGCCGTTTCCGGAAGCGGCATTTGTCGTTTTTGTGCAGATTTTTTCAGCGCGGGCGCACACGCCGTTTCAATGGGAACAGCCTGACAGCCGGATGGTGTTGGAAAAAAAACTGTCCCGATTGGCGGAGATATTTTCAGAAATGCCGGTGCGATACGTATTTCAGCGTCCGGAGATCGCGCATTTAATTACCACACTTTCTCGCGGTGATCGCAAGCTAGCCGATGTGATCGAAAAAGCCTGGGCGCACGGCGCGCGCTTTGACGGATCACCCGAGACGACACAGCCGGAAGCCTGGGCGCAGGCATTCCGGGAAACGCGGATCGGGCAGGAATCGTACCTAACGTCGATTTCCATCACCGTTCCGCTGCCCTGGGATCATATCGATCCGGGCAATTCAAAAGCATTGTTAAAAGAGGAAAAGCTGCGCGCCTACCAGGGGCAGATGCCGCAAAACAAAGATTTCGTTTCGTTGGGCTACAGTGGGATGAAACGCAACGAATTCGAAACATTTTGCCAATTGAGCGCTACCCCGTCGGGAAACAGCGCGAAATCTTCCTCACAAAGTGTTACATCGCCCGCCGATGCGCCGATTCGATATGGCCGCCGGGAGCGAAAGCGCCAAACGTCAACCGCCGCCATCAAACGCAAAATTCGCATTCGCTATTCCAAAACCGGAACGATGCGCTTTCTGTCGCATCTGGATATCGTGCGGGTTTTTGATCGATGTGCGCGAATGGCTAAAATTCCCCTGGTTTATTCACAGGGGCTTCGCAAAAACCCCAAAATTTCTTATGGAATGCCGCTGCCGGCCGGCATTTCATCCATTGCCGAATACCTGGATATGGAAGTCGAAATTGGGCGGGAAGTGGATATTCAGGCGCAGTTTAACCGACATTTTCCCGAAGGCATTCGGATTTTGCAGTTTAAAAGCATTTACGCCAAGGCGTCGGCGCTTGCGGCCGTCATTAATCGAAAGGTGTACGAAGTGCTAACGCACAATGTTGAGGTTCCCGGCGAATGGATTTCCGATTGGCTGCGTCAAGGTGAAGTGGTGGTGGAACGCCACACCAAAGACGGCGTCAAGGCAGTGGATATTCGCCCGTTTGTGCGGGAAGTCAGCGCGAAAAAAAAAACGCTGGACGTCTCCATCAACATCGACGAGGGGCGGTCTGCCAAAATTACCGAGATGTTGGAGTCGCTGTTTGCGCCGCATGATATCGATTACCGGCGATTTACCATTCAGCGAACCGGGCAATATATCGCCGCGGACGACGCTTTGCTGACGCCGCTGGACATCGTTTGATCGTTGTAAAATTAGTAATGACGCCGCCGGATGTTACGTTTTGTTGATCAAAAAAAGCCAGGCAAAAAAAGGATGTTTTTTAATTTTATCCGGCGCATTCTCGCTTTGCAGAGACGGCTGTTAAGCGTTTCAAATTTATAGCCCAATCGATCATCCCACCACTAAATCATCATGTTGATTTGATGACGTTTTGATATTATTTCGCCTGTTTGCGAATAAGCGTGTCATGCGCAACTTTGCGTTTATGACAGCGATCGAGACGTCAGACAATCTTTAAAATTAATTTTATACCAGGAAAATATGAAATAATGCAAAAAGAAATTATCATTAATTCAACCAATGAAGATACGCGAATTGCGCTGTTGGAAGACCGGCGGTTGGTGGAGCTGTTTGTGGAACGCCCGGATAATGAGCGCATGGTGGGTGATGTTTATAAAGGAAAAATTCGCAAAGTTGTCAAAGGGATGCAGGCTGCATTTATTGACATCGGGTTTCCGCAGGACGCTTTTTTGCACTTCTCGGACATGGGCTCGCGGACAAGCCAACTGTTCGCCGATCTTGATGACGAAGGGGAAAACGGGACAAAGACTCGCAGCGATGTTGATCCTTCGGACTTATTGCGCAATAAACAGGAAATCATTGTGCAAATTGTCAAGGAACCGATTGCCAACAAAGGCCCGCGTGTCAGCACAGAGCTGGCCATGCCGGGGCGTTTTTTGGTGCTGATTCCCAAAATGAGAAAAATCGGCGTTTCGCGGAAAATCGAATCGCGAAAAGAGCGCAACCGGCTGCGGAAACTGATGCGCAAGCTGTTGCCGAAAGATTTTGGATTGATCGTTCGCACGGTGGCCGCCGGAAAATCCGAGGAATTGCTCAAACAAGACCTCGACAGGTTATTAGCCGAATGGGAAACGCTGCAAAAAAAGATGCCCGGCGCGAAGCCCTATGCCCTGCTTTACAAAGATTTGGACATGGCTTCCAGCGTTATCCGGGATTTGTTCACCGAAGACGTTAAGCGGGTGGTGATTGACTCGCGGAAAATGCACCGGGAAATCACGCGCTATTTAAAAGAGAGCGGTTCTGTGTTGGTAAAACGGGTTGAGTATTACAAGGGGAAGCAGCCCATTTTTGATAAATTCAATATTGAAAAAGACATCCAGCGCAGCATTGAGAAAAAAGTATGGCTGAAAAACGGCGGTTACCTGATCATCGAACACACCGAGGCAATGACGGTGGTGGATGTCAACAGCGGGCGTTTTTTCGGGAGAAAGGATCACGAAAAAAATTCGCTGAAAATGAACCTCGAAGCCGTGCGGGAAATTGCCCTGCAAATGCGCCTGCGCGACGTGGGCGGCCTGATCGTGCTTGACATCATCGACATGGAAAAAGAGGAAAACCGGAAAAAGGTGTTGAACGAGCTTTACAAGGAATTTTCCCGCGACCGGGCCGTGTTCAAACTGACCCCGATGAGCCGTTTCGGCCTGGTGGAAATGACCCGCCAGCGCATCCGTCCCAGCCTGATTTACAACATTTCTGAAAATTGTCC
>CAYVDX010000627.1:0-3201 GCA_964450485.1 uncultured Calditrichaceae bacterium | reverse complement strand
TCACGCCGCTTTATCCTGAATTGGCTAAAAAAGCCGGAATAGAAGGCACGGTTGTGATAAAAGTTCTGGTGGGCACAAAAGGTGATGTCGAAGAAGTGGAAGTGTTTAAGTCACACCCATTGCTTGACGAAGCGGCGGTTAAAGCGGCCTGGCAATACAAGTTTAAACCGGGTAAACAGCGCGATAAGTTTGTTAAAGTCTGGATGAGCATTCCCTTTCATTTCAAACTGAAATGAGGCGCTTGCTCACCGGTCTTTGTAAAATTTACAGGAATCACAATTGGTTCAGGGAACGCTAATTTGCGTTCCCTACTGTTTCAATACAAAATCTGCGCCCACCGTTTGCCGGCGATGAGTTAGGCTTTTTTTCGCTCCCATTTTTCGCCGGATCCTGCCATTTTTCCAAATACTCTGTCCAGCATATTGAGAATTTTTTCCTGCCCGGCAATGTAAACGTGCGTTTTGGGATCGTTGAGCATTTTCCAAACTTCTTCCGCGCGTTCTTCCAGGGCATAATCCAGGGCGACAGGGTCTTCCCAATGCGGCCGGGGGCTTAACGCCTTGAATGCCCGGAAGGTTTCTTCATCGTAGTAATTCGCGAAATCATCGCGCTGGTCATTCATGTAGAGCAGCTCCAGACCGGTTCGCGCGCCATAAAAGAGATAGACTTTTCCCTTCCAGCCGCCGACGTTTTTATAAATCTGCTTTACAAACGCCCGGAATGGCGCAATGCCGGTCCCCATGCCGATCATCAAAATGTCGCTGGTTGGATCATCGGGAATTTCAAACGGCAAACCGTAGGGGCCGGTCATCTTGATCTGGTCTCCGGGACGAAGCTCGCAAAGATAATTCGAGGCAATCCCCAGGTATTCCTCGCCGCTAAAATCATCGATATAATTGCACCGGCGCACGCAAATGTTAATCTGCGGATTTTTGCCGTTTCCCGCCACCGGGATATCGGCCACGGTATAAAGTCGAAAATGATATTTGTTTCCAAACGGATGCGGGCCGGGAACCAACACACCCACACTTTGCCCGACTTCAAATTGAAAATCCTTTTTATCCACTTCCAAAATAATATCGCGCACTTCCGCCGTGTCATACGGCGTGATGCGAACCGTTTTTAAAACTTTCGCGGTAAAAGGATTCTCAATATTGTAATCTGCTAACTTCGACATTATTGCCTCCATCATTTTCGAGGTAAATTTATTTATGACTAACTACTTTCGAAGGTAAAGTTAGCCCGTTTTTTTGCACAAAAATTTGCAACTGCATCTCTGGCAGCCCCCGCGTATTGCCAGAATATCCTCATCCGGTGAAACCGTCGGAAAAATGCTTCGCCAGGCGGATTGAACCGCAATCCAAAATGCCATCAAAAAAAATATTGCTAAAATTGTAAACAAGTATTGCAATAGCATGATTTATCTACCGTTTTAATGCTTAAGTGAATATGATGCGATAACATTCAAATACCGGAACACTTTTTATCCGCCCAATCCGGCAAAGCCCATAAATGTCAGCGACAACAAACCGGCAACCATCAATGTGATCGCGGTTCCCTTGACGATATTGGGGATTTTTGCCAGTTCCAACTCCTCGCGCAAACCGGCCATCAGCACCAACGCCAGCGTGAACCCGACGCCAGCGCCCAGGGCGTACACAAAACTCCGGATAAAATCATACCCTTTATTTGTTTGAAAAAGGGCCAGTCCCAAAATCGCGCAATTGGTGGTGATCAGCGGCAGAAAAATGCCCAATGAGCGAAACAACGCCGGACTGAATTTTTTGATAAACATTTCCACCAACTGAACCGCGGAGGCGATCACGACGATGTAGGAAATCAACTGCAAATACGGCGCGTCGATGTAAATTAGGAATTGGTGAATGCCATACGCGCACATTGAGCTGATCAACATCACAAAAATGACCGCGCCGCCCATGCGGGTTGCGGTTTCCAGCTTTCCGGAAACGCCTAAAAACGGGCAAATTCCCAAGAAATAAGCCAGCACAAAATTGTTGATCAAACAGGCGTTGATGAAAATAAAACTGAGTGATTCGTGTGTCATGTTTTTTCCTGCTTAAAAAAGTAAAATTTGAAATTTATACGATGACAGCCTACAGTGAAAGCACAAGGCGAAGCAGAGCTTCTGTGAAAAGCGCATTCCAAAGCAGGAGCTTTGGAACGAGATCAGCATCAAGCTTTTGCGTTGGCCACGCTAACTGCGCTTTCTTTTTTCGCTTTTCTTTCTTTCAGCCAATTAAAAAACAGCAGCCATGCGCCCAGGGTAAAAAAACCGCCGCCGGGAAGAATCATCACGACCCAGGCTTCGTAGTTATCCGGGAAAATCGGAATGCCCAGCAAGGAGCCGCTGCCAAGCAGTTCCCGCACCACGCCCAGGCACAGCAGCGCGAAGGTAAATCCCGCGCCCATGCCCAACGCATCCATGATGGAATTTTTGACCGTGTTTTTTGAGGCAAACGCTTCCGCGCGGCCTAAAATAATGCAGTTGACCACGATCAAAGAGATAAACGCGCCCAGGGCTTTGTGAATATCCAGGCTGATGGCCTGAATGATGTATTCCGCAACCGTGACGAAAGAGGCGATGATTAGAATATAGGTCGCGATGCGCACCTGCTTGGGGATAAATTTCCGCAGCGAAGAAACCAGCAGATTGGACATGAACAAAACAAACGTGGTTGCCAGACCCATGGCAATGGCATTGATCACGGAATTGGTCACGGCCAGCGTGGGGCACATGCCCAGCACCTGGACAAACACCGGGTTTTCCCGCCACAATCCCTTGAGAAATTCATCCGCGGTGCGGGGCCGCGCTGTTGAATTCACATTATTTGGCGTCATTTTGCACGTTCTCAAAATTTTGTAAGTTCTTAAAAATCAACGGAATAAACTGTTCCGTATTCTTCTTCAAAATATTGGCAATTGCTTTCGATGAAATGGTCGCGCCGGTGATGCAGTCAATTTGCCAGGGATGCGCTTTTGTGCCGTGTTTTACCGGCTCAACCGGATGGCGAATCCCGCTGCCGTCGTCGTTCAGGCTGACGTCCAGCGCTTTAAAATTAAGCAAAAAGTCCGGGTCTGACTCGGTTTTGTTCCCAAGCCCGGGCGTTTCCTTGCTTTCCAAAATCCGGATGCCGACAATGGCCTGTTTTTGCGGCGCGTACCCGTAAAGCAGTTGAATCA
>CAYVDX010000626.1:0-3202 GCA_964450485.1 uncultured Calditrichaceae bacterium | reverse complement strand
TCCACCGCTCTGCGGTGGAATGTTTTCTGCGAGGCTCTGCCTCGCGTAACATGAGGTTATAATTTAGCCCTATCCCGGCAGAGCCAAAACCAAACAGGTTTTTTCAAAAGTAGTGGCATGGCGCGCCATGCCACTACTGAGTAGTTATTATTTTTTTTTTGCCAATATCGATCCTGGGTTTGTCGGAAAAAGTGACAGAAAATTATTTGTAGGACACTAAATTTTCCACAAAATAATCGATCAGCGGTGTTTTTCTAAAACAGCCATTGGATCAACAAGCCGATTCCAACGACGATCGCAAGGCACAGCACACATGCCGCAACTAACTTCAAAACTTTGGTTTTATCGAAACTCATTTTATTCGCTCAATCAAGATTTTATTCACGATTAATTACCCTGGTAAACAAATTACAAAATAAACCCGGCCGCAGCAATTTTCAACGATAGATTTTTTGAATGATTTTCACGGTTGTTTTCCTGGCGAAGGCTTTTGGGAAATTTCAAATGGGGAAATATCAAATCGCATGTTTGATTTGCCCGACGAGTCTCCCCACGGCATCCCGGGCGGCTTGCGGATCCGGATTTTTTTGGATTTCGCGGATAATGGCGCTTCCGACGATCACGCCGTCGCAATACGGTGCAACGCTGCGCGCCGTCTCCGCATTGGAAATGCCAAATCCCGTCAGAATGGGATGGCGCACGGTTTTGCGAAGGTTTTGTAAAAACGCCTTGCTCTCTTCCGGCAGGGAATCCCGTGCGCCGGTCACGCCGGTGAGTGAAACAGCATAAACAAACGCCGTGGTTTGGCGATCGATCAATGTCAGTCGCTCTTTTGGCGTGTTCGGGGCGATTAGAAAGATCAAATCCAATCCGCGCGCATTGGCCTGTTGGCAAAGCTGCTCGCTCTCCTCCGGCGGCAGATCGGGAATGATCAATCCGCCGGCGCCGCTCTGTCGGGCGTGATCGAGGAATTTTTCCCAACCGAAGTGCAGAAAGGGATTGGCGTAGCCCATCAGCAAGACGGGCGCGCTGTTTTTTTCGGTAAATGCCTGCAAAAGCCGGAGCGTTTTGGAGAGCGTCATCCCGTTTTGCAAGGCGACCTGCGAAGCATTTTGAATGGTCGGCCCGTCGGCAAGCGGATCGCTGAACGGCACGCCTAATTCAATAAAATCTGCGCCGGCGTTTGTAATGGTTTCCAGCAGCGGCACGGTGGCGGCTTCCGTGGGAAACCCGGCCGTCAGGTAAATGGACAGCAGCTTTTCGCCCGTGTTTCGTTTTTTATCGATGAGATTTCGCAGGGATGACATATTCGCCTAATTTGTTTTTCTTCAATTGTTTAGCAGATGAAACTTCACGCAATTACCATCTCGCCGGAACCCGGCAGCCTGGTTACAAAATCACTGCCCATGATCTGCGAGGGCGTCAGACTGCCCTGTTGGGTAACGTTGTTTAACAGCTTTTTGGCGATTTCCAGCGAACCGAAAATCGTCACGACGTAACCATTGGCGGTTTGAATTCGCCCGGTTTTTCGTTCGCCGCCGGCGTTGCGCACTTCTCCCCAAACATAGGTGATGGCTTTTTCGCGTTCCGCGGCTGTCGGTCCGGTGACTTTTTTATCGATGCGCTTTTTCAAAAAATTTTGCACCGGCGTGAGTCCCAAAAACGGTTGTAGAATACGCATCAATTTCATCCCGCGAACGGCTTTGGGAGAAATCGGCACATACACTTCGATATTCGGGATACCGGTGCTGTAAAATGCCGTGGAAACATCGCCCCAGGGAATTGAAACCGCCAGTTTTTCGCGCTTACCAAAATTAATCCGGCGCGTTTGATACGCCAGCGGCACGCTTACAATTTTCCCGTGCCGCCGGATTCTGCCGCCCATTTTCAGCCCCTCCACCGAGGTTTTTGCCGTGCCCGCACTCATTGAAGAGCGGGAGTCAAATCCCAACGCCAGATGCGTCGCGTCGGGGAGCGCGTTTTTGAGCGTTTGCGCCAGGCAGTCCGTGGGAATCACGTCAAACCCGACGCCCGGGCAAAGGATGACGCCGGCCTGTTTTGCACGTTCGTTTTGGGCGTGGGCATGTTCAAAAACAGCGATTTCCCCGGTGATATCCAGGTAATGCGTCTTGCTTTGCAAACAAGCCTCGATCATGGGGGCGCTGGTGGCGGAAAAGGGCCCGGCGCAGTGGAGGACAAGCGTCATTTCCGCCAAATTTGAATGAAGCGTTGTTGCGTCATCCAGCGAAAAGGCCTGGAATGGGAGCTGCAATTCATCCGCTAATGCGGCGAGCTTTGCTTCATTTCGTCCGGCTAAAACCGGAAAAAGCCCCTGGCGCGCGGCTTCACGGGCAATGAGCTCGCCGGAATACCCGTACGCGCCGTAGATCATCCATCTTTTTTCGTTCAAAACAATTCCTCGTTTACGCCTTTTTTAAATCCGGGAAATTCTCATCCAGCATATCGTTCCAAAGCGCAACCTGATCCTGATTTTTCTGCAACAAATCGCCGGCGTCTCCTTCGATGACGATGTTGATGATTTGATCGCCCTGGGCAATGCTGTTCACGACTTTTTGATCGTCGTCGCTCAACACTTTTCCAAAAACCGTGTGTTTGCGATCCAGCCAGGGCGTGGGGATGTGGGTGATAAAAAATTGGCTGCCGTTGGTACCTGGGCCGGCATTCGCCATCGAGAGAATCCCCGGGGAATCGTGCTTCAATTCGCCGACGAATTCATCCTCGAAACGGTACCCGGGACCGCCGCGGCCGTCGCCGTTTGGACAGCCGCCCTGAATCATAAAATCGGGGATGACGCGATGGAACATCAGGCCGTCATAGTAGCCCCGCTGCGCTAAATTGACAAAGTTTACCACGGTTAGCGGTGTGTGCCGCTCATATAATTCCAGGCGTATGAGGCCTTTGTTGGTTTCAATCACTGCTTGCAAATTGCTCATTGTCTGATTCCTTGGATTTGAGATACATAAATTTATTATTTGTCGCGGTCAATATACGGAAGTCGTAAGGTAAAAGTGAAAAGGAAAAAGTAAAAACAAGGGGAAAATGAAAACAGGAATAATATCGCAGGTAACAATTTAACAACTACCCGGGGTGTCAGGCTTATCATTTAGCGATTACGGATAGAAATTTGTTACTATTCAGCCCACTAAATAAACGAAACAAACGAAAAGGTTAAAATATTGTT
>CAYVDX010000625.1:0-3209 GCA_964450485.1 uncultured Calditrichaceae bacterium | reverse complement strand
CCAACGATTTATTTATACGATACTTATCCCGGCGGCATCGGACTGAGCTTTAAGCTATTTAACGATCCGCGCCCGACGCTCGAAGCCGCGCTGGATTTGGTGCAGCGCTGCGAATGCGAATCCGGCTGTCCTTCGTGTGTCGGTCCCGCGCTGGAAGTCGGGGAAGCGGCAAAAAACCATGCGGTGAAGATTTTGGGTGTGCTTTTGAAGCAACGCTTTTGAATCACCGGCGGGAAGACGGTTCATTAAACGGTACCGTTTTTCATTAACACCGTGGCTTCAGCCCGGTGATTACAGAAGATCTTTAAAAATAGTCAAAGATGAATAAAAACAATTTCTTAGAAAAAATTCTCGCGCACAAGCAGGAAGAAATACGGCGGCGAAAAGCGGCAATCAGCGAATCGTCAATGCTCAGTCATTTGAGCGGTGCGGTTGCGCCCAAATCGCTGATCCGGGCAATCCGCGAGCATGAAACGCCGGCGATTATTGCCGAATTGAAAAAAGCCTCGCCGTCCGCCGGTTTGATTCGCGATGATTTCAATGTGCAAAAATTGGCGCAAGAATACCAACAAAACGGCGCGACCGCCCTGTCCGTGTTGACGGATGAACGATTTTTCCAGGGTTCGCTGGATTTTATTCCGCACATTCGCCCGCGGATTGACTTGCCCATTTTGCGGAAGGATTTCATCATCGACGCCTATCAAATCGCGGAAGCGCGGGCCGCCGGGGCGGACGCGATTTTGCTCATCGTTGCCGCGCTGGCAAAAACCCAACTGCGCGATTTGTTAGCGGCTGCCCGGGATTTACACCTCGATGCGCTTGTCGAGGTTCATAACATTCGCGAGGCGGAAATTGCCCTGGCCGCCGGGGCGGAATTGATCGGCATTAACAATCGCGATTTGCAGACATTTCAGGTGGATTTGAGCGTAACGGAACGCATTGCCAAAAATATTCCCGCCGGCGTCACGCAGGTGGGCGAAAGCGGCGTGCATTCCCCGGCGGACGCGCAACGATTATTCGACGCCGGCGTGCATGCGCTGCTCATCGGCACGCATTTTATGAAACAGTCCTCGCCCGGCGCAGCTTTGGGTGAGTTGATTTCGGGCATTGCCATTTGCCGCAAAGGCGCAAAGCCCGCAAAGAAATAATAGTTTTTATTTTGTCGTTCCCGCAAGGTATCCCTCTGGAAAAAACGCGAAGATCGCTAAAAAATAAAATCTTTTTCCCTTGCGTCCTTCGCGACCTGGCGGTAAAAAGGGTTGTGTTTATGAAAGTCAAAATCTGCGGGATCACCCGCCTAAAAGATGCGCTGTTAGCGGCAAAACTCGGCGCGAATGCCATCGGATTCGTTTTTTTCGAGAAAAGCCCGCGAAATATTTCCATTGAAAAAGCCGCGGAAATTGCCCGGGGAATGCCGGAAGACGTGGCGAAAATCGGCGTTTTTGTCCGGCCGCCGCGGGAATTTGCGAAAAAAGCCGTTGAAATCGTCGGGCTTGCGGCCATCCAACTGCACGGAATTTCCCGGGGGGAAGAATTGCTGAAAATCAACGATCTGCCCACCATTTTAGCCGTTCCCGTGCGGAAAAGCGGCTTAGACCCCGGCGCCGCAAAACTGCTTCCGATGGCGGATGTGATTTTGTTAGACGCGCATCATCCGGCGATGCACGGCGGCACCGGCAAAACGTTCAACTGGGATTTTGGGGCAGAGGTTGCCACACGCGAAAAAATCATTTTAGCCGGCGGCCTGACCCCGGAAAATATCCGCGCCGCCGTCAAAACGGTGCGGCCGCATGCCGTGGATGTCAGCAGCGGTGTGGAAGCGTCTCCCGGCGTCAAGGATGAAAATAAACTGAAGCGATTTTTCAAAAATATCGAGGAATTTCGAGATGGCGAAACAGGCAAAAACAGTGAATTTTTCCCAATATCCTGACGCGCGGGGCAAATTTGGAGAGTATGGCGGCATGTTTGTGCCGGAAACCCTCATGCCGGCGCTCTCGGAATTGATTGCGGCTTACGAGCAAGCGAAAAATGACCCGGAATTTACCCGGGAATTTCAAAAATACATGCGCGAATACGTCGGTCGTCCCAATCCCCTGACGTTCGCCGACCGGTTGAGCGAGCAGTTGGGCGGCGCGAAAATTTACCTGAAACGGGAAGATCTGAACCATACCGGCGCGCACAAAATCAACAACGCGATCGGGCAATTGCTGTTGGCGAAACGCATGGGCAAAAAACGCATCATTGCGGAAACCGGCGCCGGCCAACACGGCGTGGCAACCGCAACCGTGGCGGCAAAAATGGGACTGGAATGCTTTGTTTACATGGGCGCGGAAGATGTGGTGCGGCAGCGGCTCAACGTATTTCGCATGGCATTTTTAGGCGCGACGGTCATTCCGGTGGAAAACGGCAGCCGCACCTTAAAAGACGCCATCAACGAAGCGATCCGCGATTGGGTGACCAACGTGAGAACCACGTTTTACTGCATCGGGTCGGTGGTGGGGCCGCATCCCTATCCCACGCTGGTGCGTGATTTCCAGTCAATTATCGGACGGGAAACCCGCAGCCGGTCGCTGGAAAAGCTGGGAAAACTGCCGGACGCCATCGTGGCCTGCGTGGGCGGCGGTTCCAATGCCATGGGCATGTTTTACCCATTTCTGAATGACGCTTCGGTGCGGCTTTTCGGCGTGGAAGCCGGGGGACGCGGCAGCAAATCCGGAGAGCACGCCGCCGCCATTTCCTTTGGCGAACCGGGCATTTTACACGGCATGAATACTTACCTGCTGCAAACCGGCGACGGGCAAATCGAGGAAGTACACTCCATTTCCGCCGGATTGGATTATCCCGGCGTGGGGCCGGAACACGCTTTTTTAAAAGACCGGCGCCGCGTTAATTATACTTCGGTGACGGACGCCCAAGCCCTGCAAGGCATGGAATTACTGGCGCGCAGCGAAGGCATTATCCCGGCGTTGGAAACCGCGCACGCCGTGGCTTTCGCAATTGAATTGGCGAAAGAAATGACGCCGGAAGAATCGCTGGTAATTTGCCTCTCCGGTCGCGGCGACAAGGATATGGAAACAGTGATGAAAAGTAGGAATCCGGGATAGAAAGTGGTTCGTAAAAATACCGATTGTGCGTGATCGTAGTAAAAACATTTATTGTATTTGTGTAGCACCAATAAATTGAAAACACACTGTTGTTCGAGATAATGT
>CAYVDX010000624.1:0-3218 GCA_964450485.1 uncultured Calditrichaceae bacterium | reverse complement strand
TTGTTCAAAGCCGCAAAATGATTTTGCTAAAATAAGTATGGATTTATCAACAGGGGACTGGAGGAATATCCATTCCCCTGTTGTTTTTATGTTCAAAGCTTCGCTTATTAGCGATTAACCGGACTTTTATGCTCAGAACAGAGAATGGTATGATGAAACAGAAAAATCTATTGATAAAAAAGATAATGCCACAATTTCAAGGTATTGTTTCCATCGATAAGGCAAGTTTATGGATGGGTGTGCTGATTTTTGGCGTGCTGTTTCACGCCGTTGCCGGCACCACCGGTAAAATTGCCGGCGTGGTCACGGACCAGGCGTCCGGGGAGGCGATGGTTGGGGCGAATGTCTATATCGATGGTTTTCCCTTCGGCGCATCGACCGACGCGGACGGATATTATTACATTCTCAACATTCCCCCGGGAACTTACACCCTGGTCGCGCAAATGATCGGCTACAAAGAATTGCGCATATCGAATGTTCATATAAATGTGGATTTGACGACCAAAATAAATATTAAAATGAATTCCGAAGCCGTGGAAGGGGAGGAGGTTGTTGTCGTAGCGGATCGTCCCTTGATCAAGAAGGATTTGACCTCGACACGGAAAAATATTACAGCGGAGGAAATTAAAGCGCTGCCGGTGGATGATTTCGATGAAGTGGTCGAGCTGCAAGCCGGGGTTGTTGATGGGCACTTTCGCGGGGGACGTTTAGGCGAGGTTTCATATATGATCGATGGCATCCCGGTGAACGATCCTTATAACAATCAACGGGGTATTGAGGTGGAAAATTCGTCCATCCAACAATTGGAGGTGATCAGCGGCACATTTAACGCGGAATATGGTCAGGCGCTTTCCGGTGTTGTCAATATTATCACCCGCGAAGGCGGCAAAAAATATGAATTCGACGCTTCGGTTTACGCGGGAAATTTTGTTACCACTCACGATCAAATTTTTCCGAATTTAGATCGGGTTGACGGGCAGGGCGCCCGGAATCTTCAACTCTCCCTGAGCGGGCCGATCCCCGGGTTGAAAAAAGTTAATTTTTTCGCGACAACCCGCCTGCAGGATGATGAGGGACAAATATTTGGTCCAAACTTATACTCGCCCGCGGACAATCCCACCAGCAAAGATCCGTTTTCGCCCAGCGGCGACAGCGCTTTCGTGCCATTAAATAATTCAGAACACCGCTCTTTTCACGGAAAATTAACAACGTATATTTTACCTTCCGTTAAATTAAATTATTCGTTTTTTTGGGATGACAACGAAAACAGGTTCTACAATCATTCCTTCCGCCTGGTGCCGGATGCAAATAAAACCCATTTTCGCACGAATACGAATCATAACTTCCAGATGAATCACGTGCTTTCCAAAAGCACGTTTTATACCCTTAAATTCTCTCGCAATAACAGCGAATACCAGGGGTATGTGTATCAAGATCCGTTTGATCAAAGATATTTGGATTCACGGAACGGTCTGCCGCGTTCCAACTTTACGTTCCGTTCCGGTGGAAATGAAAGCGACCGCTATCGTCGCACAACCACAACCTGGACCGCCAAATGGGACATTAACAGCCAGGTGACAAAAGCACATAAAGTCGGCGCCGGCGTCATGTTCAAGCAGCACAAACTTTTTAACTTCAGCACCAATCTCGATATCGATAATAGTAATTCGGAAACCGGGATTGTTTACCCCGCGCCGTTTAGCCCCGGGCGCGAGGAATACATCCGAGAGCCGCGTGAAGCCGCCGCTTATTTTCAAGACATCATCGAGTACGAAAACTTTATTATCAATGCCGGCGTGCGTTTGGATTGGTTTGACCCGCGCACCGTCGTTCCGGCTGATCCCAGGAACCCGGAATTAGTCTCGCTTTTTCCCGATGATGTGGTGAGGGCTTCCGCAAAATCCCAAATAAGCCCCCGGTTCGGCGTGGCATTCCCCATCTCTTCACAAGGGGTTATCCATGTTTCTTACGGACACTTTTTTCAAATTCCCAATTTTTCGCTGTTATACCAGGGAATTACCGATACAGCGGATGTCTCCAAGTATTACCTGCCCTCCGGCGGGTTGAGCCTGCGGGGAAATCCCGATTTGAAGGCGCAGCGCACCGTAATGTATGAATTGGGCTTGCAACAGGCATTGACGGACCAATTCGCCGTGGAATTTACGGCATATTTTCGGGATATCCGCAACCTTGTGGGAACGGAAATTTTTGAAACATACAATACCAAGCAGTACGCCCGTTATGTCAATCGCGATTACGGAAATGTGCGCGGGGTGATCGTATCCATGGAAAAACGCTTTGCCGATCACTGGGGCGCGCGGGTGGATTATACCTACCAAATCGCCGAGGGAAACGCTTCGGATCCCCGCACTGTTTTTTTTGACAACCAGGCGCAGCCGCCCCGGGAAACAGAGAAAAAATTAATCCGTCTGGATTGGGATCAGCGTTCCACATTTAATTTTTCCCTGAACGCCGGTACGCCCGGTAGCTGGAATGCGGGATTAATCGGTCGCTATGGAACAGGGTCGCCTTATACGGCTGCTTCCCGATTTTTACTGGCAAACATTACTTTCCGAAATAACCGGACCAAGCCTTCAATACTTACTTTTGATTTGAAAGCCGATAAATCGGTTCGGATTGCGAATGTCCACGCAACCGCTTTTTTTTGGATCGAAAATGTGTTTGATCGATTAAACGAGCTTCGGGTATATCCGTCCACCGGCCAGGCAGATACCAATTTGGAAGCATTGTTAAGCGCCGGCGAAATCATCGGATTGCACACCTTGGATGATTTTATCAGAAACCCGTCATTTTACTCACGACCCCGGCAAATTCGCTTCGGTATTTCCCTGGGGTTTTAGGAGAAATCCGAAGCATGTCGCGTTTTGGTGTTATTTTAAGGACAATGTTTTTTTGAAAAATATTTTACTACCGTGCACTTCTTGAAAATGAGGGAAATTGAGCTGATTTGTCATCCCGGCGCGCCGGGATCCCTTTCGATGCTGAGCGGTGGATTCCCGTTAAAAACATGCCTCGAAAAAGGGGCTGGCTGGGAATGATTGCCTTTTGCCGCAAAAAAATAAAAAATGCACGGTAGCAAAAAAAATATTAGTGACTGATGTTACGCGCTACGGCCTAAAAGGGCTTCACAAAGTGATCCCCATGGGAAAAGCCCTTGAGGTTTTCAGGTATTTCATTACGCCCCCACCCTGGCACAA
>CAYVDX010000623.1:0-3219 GCA_964450485.1 uncultured Calditrichaceae bacterium | reverse complement strand
CTGGGTCACAAAGTGCGGGAATTGATCAACGGCGAACTGGCCCCGGGTGAATATGAAGTGCTCTGGAATGGGTTGGATGAAAACGGCGGCGCGGCCGCTTCGGGAATTTATATTTATGAACTGGCAGCGCAAAATCCCCGGGACGGACGGACATTCCGGGAAGCGAAAAAAATGCTGCTGATTCGTTGATCCGCAGACCCACTCTCCTCCTTGCAATGCCAAAAGCCGGGGCTGATGCGCCGGCTTTTGTGTTTTTAAGCGTCTATTTGGTTCTATGTCGTTTCGTGTGGGTAGTGACTTTTTGGAGTCTGTATATTCAAGACGCTTTTTACGCCAACGGGGTTACACGCCATAGCCCAGGGTGCGCTGTTTTTGCGAACCCTGGGTAAGATTCCCCTAACAAGGCACATACCCCAACGGGGTTAAACAAAACCGCGAGGCATTGTAGAACCCCGTTGGGGTATAAATGATGTTGGTATTTTTTACCCAGGGTGTCCCGGAACGCCGCATAGGCGTAAACCTTAAATTTTTTCGGGTAAAAAACACTCCAAATTCCCCGTCCCGGCTTTGAGGTTGTTGCAGATTGTCAAAAATCGTTCAAAAAGCCGTTGAAACGGCTAAAATTGAGTCCGTTTCTCATTAACACCGGGCTTCAAGCCCGGTGTTAATGAGAAATTTGAAAGAACTGGAACCGTTTCAACGGTTTCCCAACCAATCTGCAACAGCCTGCTTTCCGGGACGGGAATTTCCGTAGATTTTGCTTGCAAAATCCATAAGGTTTACGCCGATGCGGAACGCCGGGAAACCCTGGGCTTTAATGTATAACGCCGTTCCGAAAGAATCCGGAATCTTCGGATTGGCGTAAAAAATTCAAATCCACACAAAACGGCATAGAGCCATTTTTTTTTCTACATTTTGCGCAGCTCTTTTTTCAATATTTTTCCGGTGGCTGTCATGGGCAGGCTTTCTCGGAGCTCAATGATACGAGGATATTTGTAATCCGCCATATTTGCTTTTGCCCATTTGATCAGCGCATTTTCCGAGATTTTTTCTCCGGCATTTAAAATAATGAACGCCTTGATTTCCTCGCCCATTTTTTCATCCGGCACGCCGATGACAGCGGCCAGGCTCACGGCCGGATGGGTCATCAGCACTTCTTCAATTTCGCGGGGATACACGTTGAAGCCGCCGCGAATGATCATATCCTTGGTGCGATCCACGATGTAAAAATAGCCGTCTTCGTCCATCTTGCCGACGTCGCCGGTGTGGAACCAACCGCCCCGCATCACTTCGTGGTTCACAAACGGGCGTTTGTAATATCCCTTCATCACATTGTGCCCGCGAATGACGATTTCACCCGGCTCGCCAACCGCCACATCCACATCATTGTGATCCACGATTTTCATCTCCACGCCCCAAATCGGCGTGCCGATGGAACCGGGCTTGCGTTCCCGGTCCATGTGATTGAATGACGCCACCGGCGAGGTTTCCGACAGGCCGTATCCTTCCAAAATGGGTACGTTAAATTTGGCTTCAAATTTTCGCAGCACTTCCACCGGCAAGGAGGCGCCGCCGGAGACGCAGACGCGCAGGTTTTCGGCAATCCGCGCCAAATCGTATTGATCCGAACCGGGATGATTCAACAGCGCCCAATACATGGTGGGAACGCCGGCAAAAACCGATACTTTTTCAGTTTGCATTGCTCCCAACACCGCGTCCGGATCGAAACGGGCCAGCAAAACATTGGCGGCGCCGGCGTAAATGCTGGCATTCATTAGCACGACTTGCCCAAAAGAATGAAACAGCGGCAGCACGGTTAGCGAGACGTCGTCGGCATTGAATCTGAACAGCCGCACGCAGGAAATCGCATTAAAAAAAATGTTGAAATGCGTCAGTTCCGCGCCCTTTGGCTGGCCGGTGGTACCGGAGGTGTAAAGAATGACCGAGGTGTCTTCCGGCGCGGTTTGCACGGCGTCGAAAGACGGTGATTGTTGATTCATTAACGCGCCGAGGGTGGCGGTTCCTTCAATCGGCGAAGCGGCGCCCGGGTCGGCGGTGATCATCACGAAATGCACACAACCATCGGCTTCGTTGAACCCGGCAAATCCCTCCTCACCCATCGGCAACTCAGGGGTGCCATGGAAACAGAAATACGCTTTGGCGTCGGAATCCGTTAAATGATACGCCACTTCCCGCCGCTTGAGCAGCACGTTCAGCGGCACAACAATGGCTCCGGCTTTCAAAATGCCGTAATAAATGATGGGAAAATAAGGCAGGTTCGGGCAACTCAGCGCGACTTTATCGCCCGGCTGAATGCCCATTTTCCGCAGCCCGCCGGCAACCTGGTTGGCGGCAGCGTTTAACTGGTTGTATGTCAATCGTTTATCTGCAAAAATAATCGCCGTCTGCGATGGGTTTCGCCGGGCGCTTTCTTCTAAAAAGATGGATAAATTTAGCATGGCGGTTCTCCGAAATTGAAATAAACAAATTTCACGTTATTGGAAAATGTTAAAACAAATGCGAATCAATGTGTGAATAACTACGCATGTTTTTATCAAGATAGTAAATGGTAAGCAATTATCAAAAATTTTTTATGAAGTGCAAATTAGGATTGATGTAATAATTAACATATTCATTCGATATTGTAATTGTGATTTTTCAAATAAATCCGCGCGTCCGTCAACATTTCTGTGGCTTTGACAATCCAAAAAATGCCCAAAATAATCGCCAGCGCCACATCATATTGTTTAAAAAGCAGGGTTTGCAGCAGTTCGTAACAGAGATGCCCCTGGATGTTTAGCGCCATTTCAATAATCACCAGGCCGGTGATGAGAAACGAGGCCTGCTCTTTGACGGTCGCCTGGTACTGATCATTGGCGTTTTCATAAATATGCCCGAACACATGCCCGGGAAAACGCTTGCGCGGCCGCAAAATCGCCGTCCGGGAAATGCCCTCCGGCCCGCGCCGTTCGTAGGAATTGTGCAGATTTTTGACGATGGCGGTTTGCACGTAGCCCTTGCGGCTTTCGCCGATTAAAAATGTGTAAAATTTCTGGGCGTACGTAATCAACAGCCCGTTTGAAATCACGCCCAGCAGCACCATAAAGAAAAAAGTGTCCGTGTCAAAGCGGGTTTTGAAGGAATAGGCAATCACGTATGCCGGGGAAAACAGGATAAAATACGCCGCGCCTTTCAAAAGCGCCTTGCCGAGCAACGACG
>CAYVDX010000622.1:0-3235 GCA_964450485.1 uncultured Calditrichaceae bacterium | reverse complement strand
TACCATGTTAAGGTGCTGATTTTGCAGCCCCTTTTTCACCAATTAAAGGTAAAAAATAATTGGCGGTAAACAGCTTCTTTTCAACCGACAAATTCGTTCAGAAACACATCAATTAAAATACGAACAAAAATTATTTTGAAATCAGTATTCGCTATTTAATAAATATACGCTTATAAAATGAAGTGTGGGAGTACCACCAATGTATAAAAACAGAACAATCATCGGCGTTTTTTTAGTGATACTCATTGCCGGAGCTGTTTATGCCGGTCTTAAAATGTATGCTGCCAATATTGCCGAAGAGAAAATTGATACAGCCATCGCCGGGATGAAAGATTTTGTAAATGTTGAATACGGAAACGCCAGCGTCGATTTGTTGAGCAAGAATGTTCATATCAACGACGTTACCATCCGCCCCGCAAAATCACAAACCGAGCCCCTAAGCATTGATGAAATCATCATTTATGACATCGATGACAGCTCGGCGGTGCCGACATTTTTGGATATTGGGATCAACGGTGTTGCGCTGCTTATCAATGAGTTCGGCAAAAGTGAAGCCGAATTTTTACAATCCCTTGGGTATGGGGATCTCATAAAACTCGATTTCGGCGTCTCATATCGTTATCAAAATACAGACAAGCTGTTTGACTTGAAAAAGTTGTCAATTCGAGAGAAAGACCTTGGCGAGTTGAGCGCGAGTTTTGAATTAGGCAATCTGTCATTGAATAAAGATGGACTCCTCGGGCTAATTTTTACGTATCCCCAAATTATCTTACACAATGCGCGGTTAAGCTTTGTGAATAATGATTTGTTGGAGAAACTCCTCCGGTACAGGGCAAAAGAACTCAACAAAAGTGTGGATCGTGTCAGGCAGGAAACCATCACGGAAATTGAACAACAAATTGCCATGACAAGAAACGACGCCATGCAATCGGTGTTGCGGGGTGTTAAAGCGTTCGTTGAGAAACCCGGCAAACTCAACGTTCACATCGCACCTGAAAAGCCCGTGTCCATTCGCCAACTACTGCGTCTCCGCGATCCGAACCGGCTGGCGACCGCGCTTCACCTGAACGTTTCAAATGGATAGCGGATGGGAATTTGGAGATGTGAAATCATTGTTGTGTATTTGCACTTATAAGATAAGAGATTCTACATGTGTCAAAAACGTTGTTTTGGACTCCTATTTTTGATGACCATTCCACTTCTGATGAATATTGGTTTTTCACGGGAACAAAATGGTAAAATACATAACGTTTTGAATCTTCAGACGGATACGACGTCCGCGGCATTATCCAATATATTTGTTCAAAGCCGGGAAATATCGAAGAATTTTTCTGAGATAATGGGTGTTTCTATGTCACCCTTACTGGGAATGGGGGCATTAGGCGCATACCGTTATTACAAAACGCCCGAAGCTGAACGGGCAAATCTTCCCTGGTATAATTCTCCAAAATTTTGGATTCCACTGTTCATCATTCTTTTACTCATCATATTAAAAGACTTTTTGACAACCGCGATTCCACTGCTTCAACCGCTTAAAATGCCGCTGGACGCCGCCGAAAATTTTGAAAACATTATTAGCGCCTTAATCGCCATGCCCATTGTGTTAACATTATTGGCGCATATCAATGATGAATTTTTGGCAATAATGTCACCGGTAACCCACTCACAAATCATTCATGCAGGCATTGTTCCATACCTGGAGACGATACTCTTGATTGTCGTGGGGGCAACCGCATTCATGTTGGTATGGCTTGCCAGTCATTCAATCAATGTGCTGATTTTATTAAGCCCGCTGGGTATTATCGATCTCGCTTTACGTGCGCTGCGCATTTTCATGATTACCATATTAATCGTAAGTACCGCAATTCATCCATTCCTGGGATTGATATTTTGTTTAATTTTATTTTTTATCGGTTATCGCATTTCCGGATGGTCATTTCGCCTGATGGTGTTTGGATTGGTGTTCTCTGCCGATTTGTTGAACCAGCGGTATAAAAAATTTGAAGTTGATCCGGCGGAAATACGCGTTTTTTCCGGCAAGGCAATCCCAAACGTGCCATCTTTTACCTATGGGATTTTAAGGACGTCAGGAGAAGCCGCCATGGCGTTTGTGTATAAACCCTGGCTCGTAAAGCCGGCACGTTCCATTGAACTTCCCGGATCATTTTCTACTTTATCTGTCGGCAGAGGCGTGATAAACCCGGTTTTATTACAATCAGCGGATGACAGAAAATCCGATGCCGTACTTTTCAGGTTTCCGCCACGGTATCAATCTCACGAAGAAAATTTGGCGAATGTCTTACGAATCACGTCAATTCGTGATGTCGGCGTTAAAAAGGGCATCCGGGCGATTCGTCAATGGATTAATGAAAACATTAAAGATCAAAAAATTAACTTAGCGCTAAACAGATAAAGCTCGCGAGGCGCAAGAGACGATGTTGAATACCGCTGAATCGTTAAACGATATAGCGTTTGATTATCTCCGGTCAGAATTGGGTATCATCTCCCCTCAATTTTGGAACCGTGGCTAATTTCGGGAGAAAATCAAAAGGAGAAGGCTATGCTTACTAAAATCATTGTCAGTATCTATGCTTCAGTTATCAATACGTTTGTTGAGATAACACTTTGGCTGTTATTAATTGTTTCCCTTGTTTTGGGTTGAAATATTGGAGACGGTATCCTCGGAGCGATTATTGGCTTGGCGCTGGGCTTATTTTTTGCCGTAATCTTTTTTGGCGCATTCCTGATGTTGATAGATATCAGAAAATCCGTTAAGGCGATCGAGGTCAAGACCCAGGCGTTGAGTTAAAATGAAAAGTTCCGTGGTTCGAATCTGTGGATATTCGTATGTAAAAAATTCAAAAGGAGCGGCGTATGTCCGAACAAAAATCACAACAAATGGATTATTTACAACAGCGTTTACTTGAAAAAGAATCGCAGGTAAAATCGCCGTTTTTTGCAGCGATTTTGGGATTCTTCTTTCCTCCCATCGGCTATTTTTACGTGAGAAAATATGGCGCGGGAATTGTTTTGATTGTCATAGAATTGTTTTTGATTACCTTTAGTTTTACCGGAATCGGGATACCCTTTTTGCTGCTATTTGGTGTGTTAATGGCTTTTGATTGTCATAAGACCGCAAACAAGCTAAACCTTGAAGCGCTGAAGAAGTCGATTGAGAGCAAAAAATAAATTTGCAGCGTTGTTGGTTAGGGGTGTAAACATTTCTTTTTAATCA
>CAYVDX010000621.1:0-3236 GCA_964450485.1 uncultured Calditrichaceae bacterium | reverse complement strand
ATCTGTTGCGCGATTTCCGCCAGTACCGTGGCAATGCCGCCGCGGGTTGCGTCCCGCAGCAAATGAATTTGATTCCCAAACGCGTCCAGCAAACCGGCGACGATCCGGTGCAGCGGCGCGGTATCGCTTTCGATGGTGGTTTCAAATTCCAACCCTTCCCGCACCGACATGATGGCAATCCCATGCGCGGCGATTTCGCCGCTGATGATGATTTTATCGCCCGCCTGAATCCGTCGGGCGGAGATGCTTGCTTTCGGATGTACGCTGCCGACGCCGGCGGTGTTGATAAAAATTTTGTCGCCCTTGCCCCTGTCCACGACTTTCGTGTCGCCGGTGACGATCAAAACTTCGGCCGCTTCCGCCGCTGCTTTGATGGAACATAGCACCTGCCAAAATTCCTGCATCGTCAACCCTTCTTCCAGAATAAAACTGAGCGAAAGATATTTGGGAATCGCGCCGCACATGGCTAAATCGTTGATCGTGCCGTTGATAGCTAACTCTCCGATGTCGCCGCCGGGGAAAAAGATCGGCGAAATCACAAAACTGTCGGTGGTGAAGGCGGTTTTTCCGGAGAGTTCCAGGATGCTGCCGTCGTGGCGTTCATCAAGAAAATCGTTTTTCAGCAGATCAAAAACGCCGGATTCCAACAGGCGGTTGGTCAACTGGCCGCCGCTGCCATGCCCCAGGGTAATCACCTCAAAATCCAGTTTGGGCATGGGGCATTGGAGCTGAATTTTTCTTTTTATTTTACGCATATTCTGTAAGCCGGTTTAATTTCCATGCTCTCATTTTCAGTGAAATTAATTTTGTGAAGTTTTTGTGTAAGTTTTTCAGATATTTTGGTACGCGCACGCGGAGCGGCATAAATAAAACCTTATCGGGAACAATGTAAACTTAATTTGGCTCTACGGAATTTCTTGTGAGACCTCACAAAATGCTCCGCTGAGACTGATGCGGGCGGATGTCATTCCCCGATTGTCGGGATGCTCAACCCGCGTATTTTAAGCGAAATCCACTCTAACGGAGCCATGGCTTCACGTTTTCACGGGAATGACCCGAATGTGGCCGCAAAGCTTCCGGAAAAACTTCTTTTTCTTCACAGGAAACCCGGTAAGGCCGAATTTTTTTGTGAATCACCGCATAACAGATATGAGCGTTTTTTTCTTGAACACTGTTCATGTTAGGCAAGCCGCATTTTCATTTCCCGAACCGCTTGCGCGGGATCGGGCGCTTTAAAAATGCCGGAACCGGAAACCAGCAATTCAGCGCCGGCCTCGGCGACTTCGCGGATATTTTCCAATTTGACGCCGCCGTCAACTTCAACTTCGATATTGGTAAGCCCTTTTTTCTGAAGCAGCTTTTGGGTGCGGCGGAGTTTATCCAGCGCGCCGGGAATAAATTTTTGCCCGCCAAACCCGGGATTAACCGACATGATCAGGATTAAATCCAGATCGGCAACCACTTCTTCGATGCTTGTCAACGGTGTGTGGGGGTTCAGCGCGACGCCCGCTTTCATTCCCTTTTCTTTAATTTCCTGAATCACCCGGTGCAGATGCACGCAGGCTTCGGCTTGCACCGTCAAATAATCGGCGCCGGCCCCGGCAAAGGCATCGATGTAGCGTTCGGGGTTTTCGATCATCAAATGCACATCCAGGGGCAGGTCGGTTACCGGCCGCAACGCTTTCACAATCAGCGGGCCAATGGTGATGTTTGGCACAAAGTGACCATCCATCACGTCAATATGAATCAGGTCTGCGCCGCCGGTTTCCACGGTTTTAACATCTTCACCCAATTGCGCAAAGTTTGCTGAAAGGATTGACGGGGCTATTTTTCGGGGTTTCGTTTTCATGTTTTTATTCCGGTTTTTTGTTAAACAGTAGCGATTTTAACAGCCGCCTCGGTATCAACGTCGCCAAAGATATGCGCCGGGTTAAGCTGGTGAATACCTTTGATGTAGCGAATGGAGCCGGAGATGGCGCGAATGACAACGCTGTGGGTCGTGACCCCGCCCTGCCGGTCAAAGTGTACGCCTTCAATAAATGGGCTGTCGGTAATACCGGTTGCGGCAAAAAAAGCGTCATCGGAATTGATCAAGTCATCACGATCCAAAACAGCGTATGCCTTTTGACCGAACGCTGCTTCCACATTTTTCCGTTCGTTTTCCGATTGCGGAGCGCAAGCGCCTTGCATACCGCCGTTCAGTGCTTTTACGGCGGCGGCCGCGATAACGCCTTCTGGGGTTCCGCCGACGCCCATCAACACATCAACGCCGGCGCCGGGAACCGCGGCCATCAGGGCGCCCATCACATCGCCGTGTTTGTGCAGGGTAATCCGCGCCCCGGCTTTGCGAATATTCGCAATTAATTCCCGGTGTCGCGGTTTATCCAATACAAAAACGGTCAGTTCATTGATCTTGCGATCTAATGCCTCGGCAATACAATGCAGGTTTTCTGCCGCAGGGCGCGTGATGTCGATGGCGTTGCGGGCTTTTTTTTCAACAACCAGTTTGTTCATGTAAAATGAAGGCCCCGGTTTCCACATGCTGCCGCGTTCAGCAGCGGCAATCACGGCGATTGAATTTGGATTCCCCTGGGCTAACAGCGTTGTGCCTTCCACGGGATCAACCGCTAAATCCATTGCCGGCGGCTGACCGCTGCCAACCTTTTCGCCGTTGTAAAGCATTGGCGCTTCATCTTTTTCACCCTCGCCGATCACAATGACGCCGTTCATTTCAACGGTTTTCAGCACCGCGCGCATGGCGTCAACCGCCGCCTGATCGCCGCCTTTTTTATCTCCCAAACCCATAAATTTTGACGCGGAAATCGCCGCGGCTTCCGTCACACGCACTAATTCCATCGCCAGGTTTCGATCGGTTTTTTTTGGCATATTCTACTCCAAATGTTAAACAGGATTTACTGGATTGACCAGGATAAAAGACAAAGTAAGTTTAACAAAGTCAAAAGATTATCCCTTTTATCTCACAATGCTTCGGGAGGGCAAGCGCTTTATCCTTGCAAAGCTGTGCGAACGGTTTCCAGTTGCCCGGCGGATTGCAGCTTTCCGGATTTGTGTACGATAAAATCCGCGTATGCGTCGATAAAGGCTTTTCCGGGTTTGCGAAAATCGAAATTTTCCGGATGATCGCGCAGGTGCTCTCGATGCGAGCGGGTCCACACCAGCCGCCGTCGGTGTCGATATTGACTTTGGCGACGCCCAGCGGCACGGCTTTGGCAAAT
>CAYVDX010000620.1:0-3239 GCA_964450485.1 uncultured Calditrichaceae bacterium | reverse complement strand
ATCAGGGTGTCGGCCATTTGGTTAAAAGACGTTGCCAATTGCCCGATCTCGTCACGGCTGTGCACATCGGCGCGCCGTTGGAATTGGCCGTCTTCAAAATCCCGCACGACCGCATTCATCCGTCGCAGCCGCCGAGTTAATAACGCAAATAAAATCAATCCGATAACACCGGTTGCCAACATACTCACCGCCACGCCTTTCAACAGAGTTTGGGTGAGAAAATCACGCTTAAGCATGGCAACCGCGGAGTCGTATTGTTCGCTTTCGGTGATGATGTAGAGAAAGCCCGGCTGTCCGCCGATATTTACATGCGCGGCGGAAAACGGTTTTTTCCGCCCGGGATGCCGGGGATCATCGCCGACAATCAACCGTTGATAATCTTCGTTTAAAAATTGGCGGATCGGCGCCAACGCCACGGTTTGTTGCCGCACTTTTTTATGCGGCTCGGCAAAAAAAGCCCGGATGTTTCCCGCGTCATCGAGCAGGTATATTTCGATTTTGGGATTTATCGCCATCATCATGTGAATCATGTGTTCCAACTCGGCAAGATTCAGGCTGTCTTTCAGCGCGGGGCGAAAGGCGCCCGCCATGTTTTTCGCCAGGTTTAAATTCAATTTTTGCTCCGCCTGGCTTTGAAATTTTTTGGAAGCATCCATGGTGATAAAAATCAGCGCCACGCCCATCAACAGCAGCAACGCCAGGAAAACCGCGGAAAGTTTGCCGTAAAACGTTTGCCAAAATTTCATCCCAGTTCCTCCACTTCGGAAAAGCGGTAGCCCACGCCCCACAGCGTTTTGATAAATTGCGGGTTGGACGGATCGCGTTCGATTTTATTGCGCAGCCGGTTGATGTGCGAGTTCACGGTGTGGTCGTAGCCGCTGTATTGATAGCCCCACACCAAATCGAGCAGACTGTGACGGTCATACGTTTTTCCGGGATTTTTGGCAAACAGCGAAAGCAGCTCGAACTCCTTCGCGGTCAATTCGACAAACTGCCCGTTTACCGTCACTTTTCGTTTGCCTAAATCAATGGCTAACTCGGCAAACGTCAGCACGGTTTGCTCCTCGGCGGATTCGCTTTGCCGTTTATCGGTTTCCAACCGGCGAAAAATCGCTTTCACCCGGGCAATAAATTCGCGCACGCTAAACGGCTTGGTGATGTAATCATCCGCGCCGATTTCCAGACCCAGCACTTTGTCCATTTCCTCGGTACGCGCGGTGAGCATCAGAATCGGCGTGTATTTATTTTGAAAACGAATTTCCTTGCACACTTCCAGCCCGTCTAACTTGGGCAGCATCAGATCGAGAATGATCAGGGCGTAATCGTTTTCCAGCGCTTTTTGCAACCCGCTTCGCCCGTCATAGGCGCGATGAAGCTGATAGCCCAGGTCTCGCAGATGAATTTCAACGACATTGGCGATATTGGGGTCATCTTCGATCATTAGAATGCGTTTTATTTCTTCCATCATTGCTCACAAATGTTTTATTTCCGGATATTACGCAAAGATAAACTGTTTTAACATCGAAATCCTCACGGAATTTTAACAAACAGCGATTGATAGTTATACCCGAGAGTGGATTTGAAAACGTGAATCGTTACTCGTAAAACGTGGATAAACAATGACTTCAATTAATGAATCATTTTCCACGTTTCACTTACGCCATGTTCCGTTGGACGAGACGTGATTCGTGATTCGTGACGGATGACGCTGTTGATTTAGTCAAAACCGGCTGATATTATTGCAGCATAATACTGTGTTAATCAATCAATATTCAACAAAACGAATTGTTATTCTACCAAAGAGTCATAAATCAACGGAATCATGGATGACGAACCATCCTTCGCGTTTCACTTCTCAACTCACCAGCCGCGCCCGGCCCCGCCGCCGCCGGAGCTGCCCCCGCCAAAACTACCACCGCCGCCGAAGCCGCCCCCGCCGCCAAATCCACCGCCGAAGCCGCCAAACCCGCCGCCCCGCCCGCTGGTCGGGAATCCGCTGATGTAAGGCCCCCGGGGCGCCCGTTGTCGAATCCGCCGGGGAATGCGTTTTTGGGTGCGCCGGTGAAAATCGCAGGTGGGATACAAACATTTTTGCTCAACCTCCCGAACGCCCTCACGGGTGTAAGTGGGCGTTTCCAGCAGGTATGATTTCAGCCGCACGGTGCGTCGTCCGCAGGTTGGGCATTTGGTAAACCCGCGAAAAAATTTGCGTTTCACTGTGACGGTCTGGCATTCATCGCAACGCCAAACGCGGTAATCGATGCTGCCGATTTCTTCCTCAAATTGTTGATCCGCGGAGAGATATGCTTTTTCCTGCCGGGCATCCAACAGGCGCATTTTGCTGTGGCATTTTGGGCAACGCTGTTGAAAACGGCGATAAATGAAGTAGCCGATCACTCCCACAAACGCTAAAAAAAGCAGCAGTGTGAAAAACGAAGCGCCGCCGCTTCGGGTATCTTCACCGTTGCGTTCAAGTTCCGGCTGACGCATCAGCACGTTGCTCATTTCGCGCACGCCGTCCACCAGGCCGCCGCCGTAATCGCCCTGGCGAAATCGCGGAATGACGTAGCGATCGAGAATGTCGCCGATTTTGCCGTCGGGCAGCACGCCTTCCACGCCGTAGCCGGTTTCCACTTCGATGCGCCGGGATTCCGTCACCAGCAAAATCAGCACGCCGTTATCCCGCGCTTTTTTGCCGACGCCCCAGCGATTGAACAAATCCGTGGCAAAATCCCTGGGATTGCGCCCATCGGTGCGGCGGATGGTCGCCACGGCCATTTCAACGCCGCGCTTTTCTTCCAGTGTTGAGAGAATGCCGGCCAGGCGTTGCTCGTCCGCCGGGGAAATGGCCTGCGCCATGTCGCTGACCCAGCCGTTGGCCGTGCTTTTGGGATTGATCACCTGCGCCGGCGTCTCGGCGAAAAGGCCGGCGGCAAATGCCAAAATGAGGACTGTTAAAATCGTTGTCAAAAATCTGTGCATTGTTTGAATTTTTTTGCGCCTAACGACAGTTTTAGCCGGCTGAATTTTCAGGTGGATCGCTGCTTGTTTCGATAATTATCGCGCACAATTTTTCCACCGCTGTTTCCAGCGCGGCAAATGTTTCCCCGGCTTGCAGCAACGGCACGACATGCGCATCCAAAATTTGCCCGGATTCCGGGTCGGAGATGATCGGCTCCCAGGAATACCCCACTTCGCTTTCGATGCGATGCTCGTCTTGCGCTAATAAAACCATCAAG
>CAYVDX010000619.1:0-3241 GCA_964450485.1 uncultured Calditrichaceae bacterium | reverse complement strand
GAGCAGCCTGTTGATTCAAAAAGGATATGTCACGGATACTGCCCGAAACGGCTATGAAGCCCTTGAGCTGCTCAACAAACAAGCGTTTGACATCATGGTGACGGATTTGGAAATGCCCAAGCTCTCCGGCTATGAGTTGATCGAAACGATTCGCTATGACCAGCGTTTTAATCATTTTCCGATTATCGTGCTCACCGGACGCGCCGGCGATAATTTTCGCCAAATCACCCGGGAATTGGGCGCGGATGCCTATGTTATAAAACCTTTTAAAGATCGCGAACTTTTTGAGCAACTTGATAAGTTCATAGAATACAAAAGCTAAGATCGCTTTTTATTTGATCGCTTGTTACGGCTGGTGAATCAACCGGGATTTACCAGCCTTTTTTTGCCTAAAAACGACTTATAAATACAGCGTTATAAATATTGTTTTTGATCACACCCTTTTGCCAAAAATCCATCTTATTGTTAATTGCGAAGTTGCTAAAAATCTTGGAAGGTTTTCCGCTAAAAGTATTGGAGTTTATTTATGAAGAATTTGGGGATTTTTTTGATGATATTTCTGGCAAACCCGCTGTTCGCCCAAGTGAACAACACTGTTTCCGGCAATATTATTACTGATACGCAATGGGCAGGAACTGTTTTTGTTACCGGCGATGTGACAGTTGGCAACGGCGTCACATTAACCCTTGAGCCGGGGACGCGGATTTTGTTCAGCCCAAGATCCGATCGTGAAAAGGGCGGAAAACAGAGCGATCGCGTTGAATTTACAATCCGCGGGACATTGATTGCCAACGGGCAAAGCGGCGACGGACAAATTATATTTACCAGCAACGCCGCTGATCAGCAAATGCACGATTGGTACGGATTGGTTTTTAAATCCCGCGCGCCTTCCAGCTTGAAACACGTTTTGATCGAATACGCCTATTCCGGGATTACCTGCTACGGCAGCTCGCCCACCATTGAAAATTGCACCATTCAATACAACTTTTTTGCCGGGGTGAATTGCCTGGTTCGGGCAAAACCGTTGATTCGCAGTTCCATGATTATTGCCAACGGTTTTGCCGGGGTGAATGTTGAATTAGCCGCCGCGCCGATCATTGAAAATTGTATCATCAGCCAGAATGCCAACGGCGTGGTGCTTTATGACCGTTCCAGCGCGGATTTGGGTCGCGCAAATGCCAAGCCGGGCCAATCATCCGGCGGGAATCACCTGTTCGGCAATTTTGAATACAATATTTATAATCGCTCGCAAAATCAGATTTCCACCCAGAACAATTACTGGAATACCAGCGACCTCGCGCAGATCAGTCAAACCATTTTTGACCAGACCCAAAACGCCCAGTACGGGCAAGTGATTTACGCCCCGATTTTAGAAGTACAAGCGACCAAAATCAGCGCCATTGCCGGCATACAGACGCCCCCGGCGACCGCGAATCGCACCGCGCCGGCACCGGCCAACAATAACCAAAACGTCAGCCGCCCGGCCGTTTCCGGCAATACGACCGCAAATCGCCCTCAGGCGTTGCCGGCAGCAAATAATCCGCCGGTAACGAATAATGCACCGAATCGGGATTCCAAACCCGCGGACACGAACCAAACAAATAATGTGTCGGCACAACCGGCAACAGACGCCGCTCAACCGGATTTGACAAACAACACGCCTCCGGAAACACCGGCAAATACGCAGCCCGCCGGTCAACCCGCGGGCATTGCCGACACAAGCAATTCGGATCAGCCGAATGAACCATTGCTGGCCAGCAATAACGGCGCAATTCCGCCAATCACACAAGATACCGTGTCAATCTCGGCAGCCAAGCCCGTCGCCGGGAAAAAGCCGGCTGCGCCGCGTTTTAAAGAGCCGGTGATCGAATCATTCCTGGATGGCGGACGGCGGCAATATATTCGCCGGAAAAGCCCGGCATACCCAAAAACGTATTTGAAAGCCGGTGTTCGCGGCACGGTGTTGATGGAAGTATTGGTCGGACGCGACGGACGGGTGCGCAGCTCTCGGGTGCTGCGCAGCGATGGCAAGGCATTCAGCGAGGAAGCGAAAAAAGCCATTCGGGAATATCGCTACAAACCGGGAACGATTGAAGGAAGACCGGTGAGTTTCAAAATCATCGAGCGCTTTGAATTTAATTTTGACCGGAATGGGTGATGAAAATAAGGTTTCGCAATTGACAAACCAGCTTCGTCCGTCATCCGTTATCCTTTATTCTTATCGTGTACAACCGCCAGCCAGCGGGCAGCGTTTCCAATTCAATTAGCCGAAAATGTTGACGCAGCCAACGCCAGTTCAGCATGGGATTTTTGCCGGCCCACTGCCGGGCAAATTCTTCTTCGTTGAACAGCGCCAAACTGTTCGGCTCTACCTTTCTAAGGGGTTCCCGCCAAAGGTTTATCAATTTATTTTTCACGCCATAGCTGCGCAATGCGCCGTCCAGCGCAAAGGTGTAAATGGTGCGATTCGGATAGATTAACACGGTTTGGGCGACTATTTTTTCCAACTTGTTTGCCTGGTAAATCGGGGAAAAATAGCGCGTGATCAACGCAATTTGCGCGATTAAAATAAACGCGGCGATTCCCCAAGCAATCGTTTTCCGGCGCTGCAATCGCGCCGTCAATCGTGAAAACGCGGGAAAAAATATGACGGCGGCCAGCGGAAAGCCCGGGATCAAAAAGCGCAAGTTTTGGAAGGGAATGCCTGCTAAAAAGACGGCATAAATGACCAGCGCCGCCGACAACAATTGTGAATTAACGTTTTTCAGATCAGATGTTTTGAAGAAAAAAACCAGCGGCAGCGCAAGCCAAAAGAAACCGGGGTGAAAAAGGAAGCTAAACGCATAAATCAGGTTGGGAAAGCGGTAAACGGCGTGCCCGTCGATGGTGGTAAATTCCCGGCGGAAAAAATGTTCAGCCGACCAGTTTTGCAGCCAGGCGTGCTGCAAAAACGCTGCGGCGTGACCGCCGCGAATCAGCAAATGCGGGGTGAGGCAAACCGCAGTTGCGGCCAGCGCAAAAACGAACGCGGCGAGGCTGAATTTGCGGCGAAAAACCGGCAGCATTCCCATCAGCGGAACGATCAACGGCACGGCGGCGGCGTAGCGAGTCATTACGGCGGCGGCGGCGAAAAAAACGGACAGCACAAAATCGAGATTAAGCGCATCGCGGCGAAAGTTTAGCGCGTGAAATATCGCCGCGATCACAAAAAAAGCGGCCAGCATATCGGACATCACCAATA
>CAYVDX010000618.1:0-3247 GCA_964450485.1 uncultured Calditrichaceae bacterium | reverse complement strand
TCAAACAAAAATTCCGCCAAAAACAAACAAATTTAAATCCAGACATTATCTCGAATAATAGTGTGTTTTCAATTTCTTGGCGCTACACAAATACGTCGCATATAGCCATGGGTTCTCTGAACATGAGCTAAACAAGATTGTTAAAATTGTTAAGCATCGAAGAAAAGAAATTAAGGAAAAATGGAATGACTTCTTTACTTCATAGATTGGAAAGCGAGCTAACCACGCGCATTGTGGATGTCGAAGTGAGTGGTGAGACCGTTACTGTTGCATTAGATGATCACCGAAGGATTTCTTTTCCGATGGATTGGTCGCCGCGGTTAAAACACGGCACGATTGCTGAACGGAGCCATTGGGAATTGATCGGCGGCGGCATTGGCATTCACTGGCCGGATTTGGATGAAGATTTAAGTTTGGCAGGCATCCTGTTAGGGCTGCCATCCGGCGAAAGCAGGCGCTCTTTTAGTAAATGGCTGGAACACCGGCAAAAACAAGCGACCTCTTCTGTTTAAGGTATTTTGCGCATCTGTTTCCCGGTCACACGGAAATCTCAAATCTCCCCAACAAATTATCCCGGTAGGTGCGGGTCAGGGTAAGCTCGGAATGATCGCTCATGATGATCACGTATTCGCCGTGAGAGCCTGGCTGCATTTTTTTGATGTGCTCGATGTTGACAATCTGCGAACGGTGAATGCGAATAAATTTGTTGGGATCGAGCCTGGCTTCCAAATTGTTCATGGTTTCGCGAAGCAGGCGGGCTTTGCCGCCGGTGTGCAAATAGACATAGTTCCCGGCGGCTTCAATCCAATCAATCATATCTGTTTTTACAATGAGAATATCATCGCCGGAGCGGATCATCACCCGTTCCATATATCTGGGGCGGGCCGAAAGTTGCTCAACCAACAGATGCATCTGAAAATCAACTTGCCGGGAGGGTTGCCGTTGATGATTTTGTCTGAATTTGGCAAGCGTTTTTTGCAGCCGGGAGTAATCAAACGGCTTTAATAGATAATCCAGAATATTCAGATCGAACGCGGTGAGCGCAAATTGATTATGCGCTGAAACAAACACGATTTGCGGCAGAGTGGCCGGCATCAGGGCCGCGGCGACTTCCGTGCCCATCATTCCGGGCATATTGATATCCAAAAAAACCAGCTCCGGCCCGGTTACCCGGATCATTGCCAGGGCTTTTTCCCCATTATCGCATTCGCCGACAAGCTGAATGTCGGATTCTTTTTCAAGCATGGCGCACAGCTTTTGGCGTGCCAGCGGCTCATCATCCACGATGAGTGTCCTGATATTCATGACGATTACCTCGTCTTAAATCGTTGATATTACTCTGAATTACGAAACGGTAACGCTATTTTTACATCTGCTCCCCGGTCTTTGTTACGTTGAATAAAAAATCGATATTCCGATCCATACAATTGCTTCAGGCGTTGCCTGGTATTCGATATGCCGACGCCTTTACCCGGTTTCGGAGGTTCTCCGCGGGGAAATCCCGGCCCATGATCAGAAACCGTCAGCAACAGAAAATCAGCTTTTTTCTCAACGAGAATTTCGACAAACCGCTGTCCGTCATCCAGACTTTTGCCGTGGATAATGGCATTTTCGACCAGTGGTTGCAGAATCAAATGCGGCACCTCGGCATTGATCGCTTCATCAGCGATGCGCATTTTTACTTCCAGCTCCTTTTGAAAACGGGTTCGCATGATGTCCAGATAGCGTTTCAAAAAATCCAGTTCTTGTGTTAACGGTATCAAAATGTTTTCAGACGTCTCCAGCGAGGTTCGCAGCAACTCGCTGAGCGCGGCGATGGAGCGATCCGCGCTGTCCGGGTCTTTGTAAACAAGCGCTGAAATGGTGTTCAGCGCATTAAACAAAAAATGCGGGGTTAGCTGGGCATTCAGCGCTCGCATTTTTAATTGATGCAATTCATCCTTGAGTTCCCGGGTTTGTTTTTCCTGGGCATCCTGTTTTTTGTAATTCCCGACCGCAAAGACGCCGCCGACAATGCTGCCATAAACCAACAGGTTTACATGTATATTTTCTATAAAAATTTTGAGCAACCCACTTCCGAATAATACGGCGTCCGCTTGGCAATACGCGCAGAAAGAATAGGAAATGATGTGGAGCAGCAGGGAGTGGGTCATTGCAAAAAGTATCGCCGCAAAAATGTGCACCGCAATTACAGTTTTCCAGCGCGTCTGCTCAAATGGAAAGCGGTAAAAAATGTGCACAATCAACGGGACAAAAATCACAAAAATCCCCGCGGAGACAACACCCCACAACACGGCTTCGATATATCGGCCCGGCACATCGTGATACCCATGTTTTACATAATTACTATGGGCAAACAATATTCCCAGGAATACCCAAAACACAAGATATAATCCACCCTCCAGCCGCCTAAAATGATGGTTCCCGAACCGTTTTGGAAACATGCGCTTTATCGGTTTTTTCATTAAGCCGCAAACGTCGGGGACGAAACGGCGTTCAAACAAATCAATTAAAGGTGTCTCTTGGGTATAATCAGGCGGCGGAATTGGAAGACTGCAAAAGCGCGGGCTTACGCAGTGGTTATACTTCCTCCTTAACTTCAAGAAAGACAAAAAGAATACCAAAAAAGAAAGCCGGTAAACATTTTTAATATAAGCAAAATAAAAACAAATACTTACCAAAGATAACGATTTGCGGGATTAAAAAAAAGTGGAAAAGTTTTTCCGTACCCGGGAACGAGATTTCCCGGCCGGCAAAAAAAACCGAGCCGCCCGGTTCGATTTGTTCAAATGCGGCAATAAAAAAGCCCCGGTTTCAGTGAATCGAAACCGGGGCTTTTTTATTGGCAACTTTTTCTTTGCCGGATGAACTAATTGTTTTTGTTTTGAAAATCGACAAAATCCATATCGCAGGAACCGGCAAAGCAGGCTAATTCCTGAGCAGCGGTGGTGTAATCTTCCTCTTCATAGCGATATAGCTTTGAAAAGTCGATTTTTGGAAACGCAGCCGCCAGCCGTTCGTATTCTTCCTTGCTGATTTCCTCGTAGGGCATTTGGTCGTATTGCGCGTCAAATGCCGGTAGAAAAGTGATGCCGCCGATTTTGTCCTGGTTTTTCCATACCCATTTGATGATGTCGATGACTTCGCCGGGTTTATACGTCACGGTTACGCTGGGATTGTGCTCCGTCCAATTGAGCTTGTTTTGCAGCCAATATTCACACTGCTCAATGGCGGTGCGGTCGTTGCG
>CAYVDX010000617.1:0-3254 GCA_964450485.1 uncultured Calditrichaceae bacterium | reverse complement strand
AGGTGATTGCCGCATCGGCCGTTTTAGCAGCGGCAACGGCCGCATCTATGTTCGCAGGCTGGTCATAGCGGGCGCCTTCAATGTAGGTGGTATTGGCTTTACCAATCTTTTTTTGAATCGCTTGCAAAATCGTCAACTTATCCGTGGGATAAAGCGCCTCGTCATTCCCCTGCCAGGAATATGTCCAGCCGCCGTTGAGCACGGAGCGCATGTTTGCCGTGGGGCCGACGACGAGCACTTTTTTGTTTTTGGCGAATGGCAGCGCATGGCCGTCATTTTTCAGCAGCGTGATGGCTTCCCGGGCGGCTTGCAGGCTGATTTCCGCAAATTCCCTGCTGCCGACCTTTTTTTTCATGGCCGCTTTTGGGTAGGGGGTGTCAAAAAGTCCGAGCTGAAATTTGACCTGCAAAATCCGCCCCGCGGCTTCATCGATGCGGGATTCCGGCACTTCGCCTTCTTTTACCAGGCGCAGTAAGTCATCGTAAAAACTAAAATCATAAGGCACCATGCTCATATCCACACCGGCCATCACCGCCATTTTTACCGCCGCTTTACGGGTCGCGACGACTTTATCCCGGGTATAAAGCCGGTTGATATCTTCCCAATCGCTGACCACAATGCCTTTGAATCCCAATTCGTTGCGCAGCACTTCGGTGAGTAAATAATGATCGCTGTGTATCGGAATCCCGTTGATTTCCGCGGAGTTGACCATCACGGTATGAACGCCGGCGTCAACAGCCGCTTTGAACGGCGGCAAAAAAATTTCCCGGAGCATCCGTTCCGGAATCCAGGCGGGGGTGCGATCTTTACCGGAAAGCGGGAAGCTGTATCCAAGGTAGTGCTTCATGCAGGCTGCCACTTTGTCACTCGCGGAGATATCGTTGTTCTCACCTTCCAATCCCTTGATGTATGCCTTCCCCATGGTCGCAACCAGGTAGGGATCTTCGCCAAACGTTTCAAATAAACGCGGCCACAAGGGCATTCGACCGACGCCCAGCACCGGATTAAAATTCCAGGGAATCCCGCAAGCCCGCACTTCATAAGCGGTAATCTCTCCCGCTTTGCGGATCAATTCGGGATTACGCGTGGCAGCCATGGCGAGATTTTGCGGAAACAGCGTACCCTCACGGATATAATTTGCCCCGTGAATGGCGTCGATACCGTAAAGGATTGGAATTCCCAACCGGGTTTTCTTTATAGCAACATTTTGTATCGTAGTGATGAGTTCCTGCCAGTAATCAATTGAAAAAGCGATGTCGTAAACATTTAAAATAGAACCGACATGTTTATTGACAATGGCATTTTCCAGTTTTTCGCGATCCAGTTTATGGGGCGTTTCCGCGGTTCCTTTTTCCGCGGATACCGCCTGCAAGGTCACCTGGGTCATCTGGCCAATCTTCTCTTCCAAGGTCATTTTGGAAAGCAGGTCGCTTACCTTTCCGCCTGGTTTACGCATATTGGGTTGGCAAATTCCGGCGGAATGATAAACGAGAAAAATAAGAATTCCGATCGTGAAGTGTTTTGCGATTTTCCCTGCCATTCATCATCTCCTGAATGTTCGTAATCGTAATTTGAGTAATATGTGAGCTAAAAAACCCATTTAATCGTCACTAATTGAGTACGGGTCGATAGTGATACATCATATACTTAAAGGTTATGATCCGTATCTAAGCAGCGCCATTTTTTTACTGTAGCTGCGTTGATTTACAACCAGGCGATAGATGAAAACGCCGGAACCAACATCGCTGCCAGCATTGTTTTTTCCATCCCAAACAACGGTTTTGTATCCGGTTGTTTGTACTTCGTTTACCATGGTTTTCACTCCGTTTCCGAAAATATCAAAAACTTTTGTTTAAAATTCAGTACCGGACAATTTTTTTAATTAGATCAATTTTTTGCGGATTTGTCATCCCGGCGCGCCGGGATCCCTTTCGATGCTCAGCGTAATAGATTCCCGCTAAAAACATGCGGGTTGAAAATCCCGACCATCGGGGAATGACACACTTTTGGGATTCTAAAAAAGTGTCCGGTACGGAGGTTTAAAATAAGATTTTCGATTAAAAATCAATACCCAGTGAAAATTTTTGAACCTTTTCCAGCAGCCCAAAATCCGCGTAAGCAAAATCAATATGCAGCATAAGATTACCCAAAACGGGATAATTTAAACCGGCGCCGAGGGTGTAGGATTCTTCAGCAGCGTCCAAAAATAGCGCTTTGTAACCGCCGCGCAGGGCAAAAAACCGGTTAAAAATATATTCAACACCGACATTCACGCTTTCATAATCATTGTTGGGATGCTGCGCATCAACCGCCAAAAAGGCCTTGTGACGTTCCGTATCCAGGGCTTTGTAAAGCAGCCCGATTTTAAAATTAAGCGGCAGGGCCCAGCGGTCTGTTTCCAGCAAGGCGGTAATACGTTCATTATTTCCACTCGATTGCGGATCAAAATCATACAGTATCCGGGCATTATCGCCGGTCATCTGCATTTTTGAGCCGAAATTCGTCATGGCAAACCCCAGGGTGACATTTTTGAACGGGGTGTTGTAATGCACGCCGATATCAAAGGCAATGCCGGCGGCAGACATCTGCCAGATGTATTGGTAGATGATTTTGGGGTTAAAACCGATGGCAAAATCGTCGGTCAATCGCAGGGCGTAGGCAACACTCACGGCATAATCCCCGGAATTAAAGGTTTGTCCGGTACCGTCCGGGTCCGAAACAGTCGTCACACTCATTTCATCCATGGATAACGCCGTTATGCTGACGCCCAATGCCCCAAAGCGCCCAAGCTGAAAAACGCCGGCCAGGAAGTCGAAATTGGTGTTGGCAATCCATTCGGTATGGTTAAAAAAGATTCCGGAGCGCTCCAATTTGGCAATACCGGCGGCGTTCCAATAAACGGCGCTGGGATCGTTTGCCATGGCGGTAAATGCGCCGCCCATTGCCAGGGCTCTTGCGCCGACGCCGATTTCCAGAAAGCTGGCAGCCGTCGTGCCGCGCTTGGAAACATTTTCCCGAAAATTGCGAGATTGCGCCCATAGCGGGCAAAATGCCAGCCAACAAAAGAGAATGGTTTGGAGTAAATATTTCATATTGACCTCTATTAACTTCAAATTCTGCTCATTTTAGCTCATTTAACAATGGCAAATTTTCCGATATGTTTGCCGATGCCCGGCGCATCAATGTGATAGACATATACGCCGTAGGCGATATCCATTCCGTCATCGGAAACCAAATTCCAGGGCTGCGCGCCA
>CAYVDX010000616.1:0-3261 GCA_964450485.1 uncultured Calditrichaceae bacterium | reverse complement strand
ATTCCCGCGTTTGAAAAATGGAAAATGCAAAAACCACCAGCGCGATGAGAAAAAATATTAGCCAGCGCAGCGGATCCGGGGGCATTTTTTCGCTGTCAACGGACGCCCGGAGCGCCAGCAGAGGGGTCACTTTGCGAATGCCCAGCAGCGGCGGCAGCGAAAACAAAATGGTCATCGTCAACCCGATCAGCAGGCCGTCGATCACTGCAAGCGTGGAAATCTCAAAATCGATGTGCACCGGCAAAAAGTCCCGTAGCACGTTCGGCAGAACGGTTTGCACGCCAATGCCCAGCAAAATGCCCGCGGCGGAACCGATCAAGCCCAGCACAAATGCCTGGATGAGATAGATGAGAAACGTCTGCCGGATTTTCGCGCCGAGACAGCGCAGCACGGCCACGCTTTTTAGCTTTTGCTTGATGTAAACATGGATGGCGCTCGCCACGCCGATACAGCCCAAAAGCAGGGCAATCAACGCCACTAAGTTGAGGAAGCGATAGAGATTTCCGAGGGTATTCCCAAAACTGCGTCGCTGTTGCGCAACGGTCGTGATATTCATGCGCAGCGGCTTTAGTTTTGGCTTGATTTGCCCGGCGATTTTGCCCGGTTCCGCCCGCGCGGAGAGTTGGAAATATGCCCGGTAAAACGCCCGGCTGCCGAAAGTGATCAGACCGGTGGCGTCCAAATCCTTCATGGGAATGTAAACACGCGGCGCAATCACGGAACCGGCGGCAGCCTGCCCGGGCGCTTTGTTGAGTGCGCCTAAAACCAGGAATTCCTTCCTGCCGATTTTGATTCGGTCGCCGGGCGTGATTTGATATTGCAGCATCAGGCTTTGATCGACCAAAGCGCCTTCGCCGTTGCGAAACCGTGTGATTGCCTGGTTTGGCGTGGTTTCCAGTTCGCCGTAAAACGGAAAATCGCCGGAAAGCGCCCGAATGGACGCTAATCGTGTGCCGCCGTTTTTCGGAAAGAAGGCCATGGAGGCAAAGAGAATTTCCCGCGATTGCGCTAAAAATTCCGGTTGATCGGCCAGCGAATCCAACAGCGCGTTTGCCGTGTTTGAAAAAGGCTGGTTTCCGCTGATCATCAAATCCGCGCCCAGCAGTGATTTTGCCTGCGCGTCAATGGCGTGTTCCAGGTTTTCCCCAAAAGAGGTGATGGCTGTCAGCGCGGCGATTCCCAAAATGATCGACGACATGAACAACACCAATCGCCGGCGGTGGGTGCGGCTGTCCCGCCCGGCCATTTTCCACAGCCAGGCAGTTTGCTGAACAGTGTTGGATTTTTGGGAATGATTTTTCATTGCCGTCAAACCGTTTTTTGTTGTTTGGCGGAGAATCTTCCGTTGTCATCTTCGCTGCCATCGGTTGCGATTTGATCGGAGATCATTCGCCCGCCCCTGAGACGGATGATCCGCCCGGTGCGACCGGCCAGATCCAAATCGTGCGTGACCAGCACAAGCGTCGTGCCGGCGGCCTGGTTTAATTCAAACAGCAAGTCCGTGACGGTTTCGCTGGTTTCTTGGTCTAAATTGCCGGTGGGTTCATCGGCAAAGAGGATTTTGGGGCGATTGATAAATGCCCGCGCCAGGGAAACGCGTTGCTGCTCGCCGCCGGATAGTTGCACGGGATAATGATCGAGCCGGTCGCCAAGGCCGACGCGCGCCAGCAGGCGGGCGGCCTCTTCTCGCACGATTTTTTCGCCGCGCAGCTCCAGCGGAACCATCACATTTTCCAAAGCCGTGAGGGTCGGGATGAGCTGGAAATTCTGAAAGACGAAACCAACAAATTGGTTGCGCACAGCCGCGCGTTGGTCTTCGTCCAATTGCGATAAATCGACGTTTTTGATAAACACCTTGCCGCTGCTGCTGAGATCCAGCCCGGCGCAAAGTCCCAACAGCGTGGTTTTGCCGCTGCCCGACGGCCCGACAATCGCGCAAGTGGTTCCGGCCTGCAATTCAAAGGAAACGCCGGATAGCACCGTCAATTCCCGGCTGCCGCTGCGATACGTTTTTGACAAATTCTCGATTTTTAGTATTGAATTCATGGCAAACTTTTTTTTCAATTGATCGTTACAGGTTATCGATGGATATTTAAAACGAAACAGTTTATCAACCAAAACCGGGTGTCGTTTATTTTGCGTTGTAAGAACTTCGCCGCGTGATGCGTGACTCGTGATGCGTAAGAGTGTAAAGAATCGCGTTTCACGACCGCCCTGTCATGCGCCGCGTTTCACCATTAGCAGGTTTGTATTAAAACGCGATTCAATCTTTGACGAAACGCCCATGGGAATGTTCCAAAGCGAGAAAACTGATGATGAATAAAATTGTCGAAATCGTTAAAAAACAGAGTCTTGTCGCAATGCTTTTCTCAATGCTGCTGCTGACTTCCCTGGCTCTGCCTAACGAGAAACCGGATGATTCCGGTAAGAAAAATACCGCGAAAACCCAAAAATCCAAGCGCATTCTTTTTTTGGGAAATAGTTTAAGCGCCGGTTTGGGTGTTGCGCCGGAACAGGCATTTCCGGCGCTGATTCAACAAAAAATTGATTCGCTGGGCTGGCAATTTCAGGTGATCAACGGTGGTTTGAGCGGGGAAACATCCGCCGGGGGCATGCGGCGGCTCAACTGGCTGCTGAAGCGCAAAATCGATGTGCTGGTGTTGGAATTGGGCGCAAACGACGGGTTGCGCGGTCATTCGCCGAAGCTCACCGAGGAAAATTTACAGGAAATTATTCGGCGCGCGAAAAAGAAATATCCCGGGGTGCGAATTATCATCGCCGGGATGGAAGCGCTGCCAAACATGGGCGACGTGTTTGTGAAAGAATTCCGTGCCATTTTTCCGCGGCTTGCCAAAAAAAACAACGCGGCGCTGATCCCGTTTTTATTGGAAAATGTGGCCGGCAAACCGGAATTGAACCAGGGCGACGGCGTTCATCCCAACGCGGCCGGACATAAAATCGTCGCGGAAAACGTCTGGAAAATTCTGAAACCGGAGTTGGAAAAAATCCGGCAAACATCTGTTTCCGGCAAATCAAACGGGGCGGATGATCCGGTTGGTGCGAAATACAAGCTTAAATAAACAGGAGGCAGAGCCTCCAGGATAGCATTCCAGCGCGGAGCGCTGGAACGAGTTGTTTATAAAGGAATTACTGGTCACATAGCTCTGCTGTGTGACCAAAGTTGGGAGGCTCTGCCTCCCGTGAAAAATACACTTTGTCATGAGTTAGATCAAACAATAGATAATCCCTTGAAAACATTGC
>CAYVDX010000615.1:0-3261 GCA_964450485.1 uncultured Calditrichaceae bacterium | reverse complement strand
ATAGCCCAAACCGGCTTCGCCAAAAGGTTGTTGCGCCGCCGCCGCATCCTGAAAAAAAGTTTGAAAAAGACGCGCGTTGTCATTGGCGGCGCGCTGCCCAAGGGCGAATTGCAGCAAAGCAAAATTTAATAATATCAAAAAACAACCGAATTTCTTCATCGATTTTCTCCTTGGATTGTAATGTTGCTATTGGCGTTTTTCATAAAAACAATCGCGCTAAAGTGAACAGAAGAACGCTAAAAAGCAAGTAAAAATTCTTCCCGGCGCAGGCAAATGCGAATGCCGCGAAGTTTTAACAAAACAAAAGCGCTACTTGCAATTTGCAACAAAAACGGGTAATTATTCAGCCACAAATTTTCACAAATCGTCACGAATTAAATAAACGATTGCGCTGAGGCTTTCGCGGCATGACCAACGCTTTAGATACACTACCCTGACCTAATCCGGACAAGCCAAAAACAAAAAAAATATTGACTTTTTCTGTGATTTGATATTAATTTTTTCCGTGATTTAAGGGGTATTTTCGATTAAAAATCATGCGTCTCACAATTAATAAACATAGCCAATATCCAAGTTTGACAAACACAGGAGGTTTTCCGATGAAAGCGATAGTCAACTTATGCTTATTGTTAGCCATTTCCGGCTTGACGAGTGCATCGCTATTTGCCGAAGGCGTCGCGGTAAAAGTCGAACAAACCGGCGTCAATCCGGATGAAAACAGCGCGGCGACTTATCTTTTCGATCGCGACAATATGAAAATGGAATTTAAAGGGGCGAATGAGCACAATATCGTTATTTTTTTTGGCAAGGAATCAAAACTGGTATTCGCGGATTTGAAAGAAGGCGTTAAAACAGAGATTACCCAGGCCGATTTACAAAAAATCAACACCGTGGGCAAGCAGGTGCAACCCATGCAAGATCAGTATCTTGATGCAATGAAGCAAGTCCGGGAGAAACTGCGGGGTTTGCCCGAGGATCAACGAAAGTTAGCGGAACAGTATATGCAATTGCCCCAAATGTCCGACCAGGAAACACCGGCCGCAAACACAACTTATAAACTCGTGGATGACAACGTTCTCTTCAACAATTGGCATTGCAAAAAGTATGAAGGCTATAAAAACGGTCAAAAAACCAAAGTCGTTTTAACGGCTGATTATAGAGAACTGGGGATTTCTGCCGACGATTTTAAAGTTTTAGACAAATTTGCTGAATTTATCGAAAACCTGGGGGATGATCTTGTCAAAAAAATGTCCGCTAATTTTAAAGTCGGCTCGGCGGATTGGGAGAAAAAGAAGGGATATTCCGGGGTGCCGGTAAAAACGGAGGTGTATGAACACGGCCAGGCTGCCGGCGTCAGCATTACGCAAGAAATTGCTCCAAAAGATTTTAGCGAGGCGGATTTTACCCTACCGGAAAATTTGAAATTGGAAAACCTGTTTGATAAACTGCCGAAATTTGGGAAGTGATGGATGGCGGGGAACGCAAAGTTTGCGTTCCCCGCCCGTTCAAAAATTCATGAAACCACAATAGCCCCATGCTTTTCGAACTAACACAATGTCAGGCGAGGCGATACTTCCGGTAAATTTTAACCCCCTCTTCCATAAAAACCTTCAAAGCGGCGGTCAGCGGCACGGAAAGGAGCATTCCCAAAACGCCGAAGAATTTCCCGCCGATAATCACAACCAAAAGCACGACCAGCGGGGGCAGATTCACATTGCGCGCAACCACGGCCGGTTGCACAACCGTGTTGTCAACAAGCTGCACAATGCCAAATGCCACGGCGATGTAGAAAATCAGCCAGGGATCGCCGGTGTTTATAAATGAAATGACCATCGCGGTCAGCGCGCCGATAATGGGGCCGATGTATGGCACTAAATTCGCAATGCCGGCAACAATGCCGATAAACGCGGCATATTTAATACCCAATATCCACAAAGCGATAATTGACAAAATGCCAATAATCAGGGCGTCGATCACCTGCCCGCGAAAATAGTTGCCTAACTGCACATCCATTTTGTACAACATGTTGCAGGTGAGTTCAAAATAGCGATTCGGGGCCAGGCTGATCAGGTATTTTTTGATGGATCGCCCGTCTTTTAAAAAGAAAAAAACGATAAACGGAATCAGCAAAACGGATGTGAGAATCGAGAGGACGTTTAACAAATTGTTGAAAAGCGAGCTGCTGAATGAAACCAGCGATTCGGCAATTTTCGCCGATAAGCTGAGATCTTTTAGCCCGACTAATGCCAGCAGATTTTTAACGGCGGTATCTACGCGGGCGATGAGCAACTGTGTTTTTTCGGGGGTAATGCCATCACCCAGTTCGACCAATTCCGATCTGATAAACGGCATGATGGTCGCAAATGCAATTCCCAGTACCGTTGCCAGTACAACAAAAAGCAGCGCTGTTGCGGCGGTTCGCCCCAACCCGTAAGACTCAAACCGGGTAACAACGGAGTCCAACACATAGGCCAGCAAAGCAGAAATAACCAACACCTTTACCAGGTCTCCAATGGAAACCAAAAAAGCAATGGCGCCGACAAGCGCTAACAAAACCAGAAAAATTTTGATCCAGCGCCCGATGATATTTTCTTTCAATTCGCCTCCGTGCGACTGCGACGTTGTTTCTGTTTAAGTTCATAAAGTTTTTTCTGCAATGCCTGGACCTGCTCATTGGATTTTCGCAGCCGCTCGCTGATCACCGCCATCAATTGCATGACGATTTTCAGACCCAGCTTGGGTTTCCTTTCTATCAAATCCAGCAGATCGGATTGAAAAAAACCAAGCAAGTGGCTGTCAAGTTTTGCGATGACCGTTGCGGATCGCGGTGAGTCGTCAACCAATGCCAATTCCCCGAAAAAATCGCCGTCATACAGCTCGGCAATCACCTGCCGGGTCGGCTCAAAAATGACCTGAACCTTGCCCCGGGTAATGATATACATGCCCGCTGAAGGGTCACCCTGGTAAAAGACTGCTTCGCCGGAGTTATATTCCCGGTGATGTAAAATTCGTTCAACGGCGGCAAGCTCTGATTTTTTGAGATTGTGAAAAACCGGTATTTTTCGCAATATTTTGCGAATATGTTCGGTTTCTTCCGGTTCTTTGTGTCGAAAAATGTTTCCCCAAAAACTGTCCATCGTCATCCCAAAAGTTAAACCTTCCGCTGTTGCATCTTTCACATCGTAAAAAAGCTTGTGTCAAGTTATTGTACAATTATAAGAATTAAAAGCTATTTTTTATGCGTGAATAAGTTCAATATTT
>CAYVDX010000614.1:0-3266 GCA_964450485.1 uncultured Calditrichaceae bacterium | reverse complement strand
AACGCGCCGGGTGATTTGGGCGCATATTCAAAAATACTATTGCCCAAAGAAGACGCTTCCTTTAATGCGACGTTTGTGCGAATATAACTTTTGTAGAGTTTCTGTGGAAAATTTTTCTCCAAAATTTTGCGTACTTCCCTGGCATGCCGGGTACGAAAATCACACATCGTCATCAACACGCCCTTAAATCGCAAGGTGCGATTCAGCTTGCTTTTTACCATTAAATAGGTTTCGTAAAGCGGCTTGATGGCCCGCATCGGAAAAAATTCCGGCGACACAACCAAAATAAATTCCGTGCTGGCAACCAGCGCGTTCACGGAGAGAATGCCCAGGTTGGGCGGGCAATCGATTAGAATAAAATCATAAAGATGGTTGATCGAATGCAGGACATCTCGCAGTATATATTCCCTGGAAAGCGATTTATAGAGCGTAAACTCAACAGCGGTCATTTCAATATTATTGGGCAGTAAATGTAAATTTTCATTGCGTTTCAGCACAACTTCATCAAAGTTTTTTTGCTTCAAAAATAAATGCGTCAATGAACTTTCCAATGTATCCGTGTCGTATCCAAAATGCTGGGTCAAATTTCCCTGGGGATCCATATCGACAACCAGCACCTTAAACCCTTGCTTTGCAAGATAGCTGGCAACGCTAACAGTTGTTGTCGTTTTTCCACAACCGCCTTTTTGAATAATAAATGAAACTGTCTGGCTCATATTCTTCCCTTGTAATATTTCGTTGCAAAAATAGCGCTAAATTTTAGTAAAAGCAAAAGATTATCGCTATAAATTTAGCGTTTTCCGATCGCTTGCGGTCATTTACAAAATGATTCGTTTGAAACTTAAATTTAAGGAAAATCGTTGACAAACACACAATTATTTGTTTTATTTGTGAGTTTGAAAACAAAAATCATTAACGGAGGCATTAACAATGAAGCGCACGTATCAACCGCACAATCGAAAACGTCGCAACAAGCATGGTTTTCGTTCGCGAATGGCGACTAAAAACGGACGCAGGGTTTTGGCAAGGCGGCGTGCCAGGGGAAGAAAACGTCTTACCGTAAGTGGATAAATCGAAAAAAACGCATTACAGACTTCCCAGAACACGGGTTTTAAAAAAATCCCTCGAAATAAGAGATGTATTAACAACCGGTGTTCGAATTCCCGGGAAAAACTTGAATCTTTTTACTAAAACCGCAAATGGCAAACAGTTTGCGGTTTTAACGCCTAAACGGGTAGGCAACGCCGTCAAGCGCAACAAAATGAAACGTCTAATCCGCGAAATTTATCGCACGCATCCGGAGTGGTTCGATAACATGAAAGTTATCGTATTTGTAAAACGTTATATTCCTCATTTTTCCACGCTGGAAAGTGAAGTTCGCAAATTGGTAACGCGAATATGAAGTATGTATTTATTGGAATTGTAAAGCTTTATCGCATTGCGATCTCCCCCCTTTTTCCCCCAACCTGCCGATTTTACCCTACCTGCTCTGAATACGCCATCGAAGCATTGAGCAGGCACGGCGCATTTAAAGGCGGTTGGCTGGCGATGAAGCGGATTGCAAAATGCCATCCCTTCCATGAAGGCGGTGTTGACCTGGTTCCACCCAAAGCGCAGGCGTGCAAACATGCCTCAACAAACAAGGATTAAGAATGGATAACAAAAGAGCTTTTATTGGTATTTTTTTAATCGTGTTGGTGACTTTTTTAATGCCGTATTACATGCGGTGGATTACCGGCGAAGACCTTTACAAGCCCGCGGATATTACCGCCGATTCGACAAAAGCCCCCCCGGTTGTGACCGAAACCGGGGAACCCGTCAAGGAACAACAAGTTTTACCCGATGCCGTTCCGGAAGAATTAACCGCCCCTGAAACAGAAACCACTGAACCGCCGGTGATGGGAATTGTAACCGACTCCGTTCAGAAAACCGTTTACATCGATAATGGCGTTGTCAAAGCGGGAATAACCAATGGCAGCGGCGGCAACTTTACCCAATGGGAACTTAAAAAATACGATTATTACCAGGGCGGAAATCTCAATTTGATTACCCGCGGCGACAAAATCCGTCAATTCGGAAACAACGGAATAGACCTGGAATTAGTCGACCGCGACGGCCAGCGAATTGAGTTGGATAAATACACGCTTCAAAGCGATTTTCGCGACGGCGCAACCATTGTTTTGGATGAAAATAACCCAACACAAACCATTGAATTTTATCTGCCCGTCAAAGGTGGGCGGGTTGTCAAGCAATACTCCTTTCATTACAACAGCTATGCGGTTGATGTTGTCGTCAGGTTTGAAAATTTGCAAAAATTTATCGGAAACCGCTGGTATTCTTTCGGATGGAAAAACGGGTTATTGGCAACCGAAGAGAATGCACAAGACGATTACACCTACGCGCGCGCTTATGTTTCCCTGGGCGGCGAGTTGGAAAATCTGAATATTTCCGACGAAGAAACCGAAAAAATGGAAAAAAGCGGGCAGATTGATTGGACGGCCATTCGCACGAAGTATTTTTTGGCAGCCATCATCCCGCACACCAAGGATGATTTAAGCGCAACCCTTTCGGGAACCGCGATGAAAGAAAATGAACACCTGGCGAAAATTTATTCGACCTCACTGAATGTCGCTTTTTCGGCAAGCGATTTATCAACAAGCGTTGATTCGTTTACCGTTTATTTAGGGCCGATGAGTATTGGTGATTTAAAGCCGTTTAATGTTGGGCTGGAAAACCTGGTTATGAGTAAAGATTGGTATGAACGACTGTTTAGCCCCATTAGCCGCTGGATCATTTTGCCTGCATTTACGGCACTGCACAAGCTTATTCCCAACTACGGTTTTGTAATTATTCTTTTTTCGATTCTGATAAAATTGTTGTTGCACCCGCTCACCCGGAAGAGTTATGAGTCGATGAGCAAAATGCAGGTCATTCAACCCAAAATGACCGAGATGCGCGAAAAATACCAGAACGATCCGCAGCGCTTAAATCGCGAAATGATGAAAATGTATAAAGAGGAGGGCGTAAACCCGCTGGGGGGGTGTTTGCCAATGCTGTTGCAGATGCCGCTGCTTTTCGCATTATTCATTGTCTTCCGGTCAACCATTCAACTGCGCGGCGAACCGTTTGTTATGTGGATTACCGATCTATCCCGCCCGGACATGTTATCCTTGCCCTTTGATATTCCATTTCTGGGCAGCGTTATTCACGTGCTGCCGTTCCTGATGGGAATAACAATGATTTGGCAATCTAAAATGACCATGACC
>CAYVDX010000613.1:0-3273 GCA_964450485.1 uncultured Calditrichaceae bacterium | reverse complement strand
CTGGAGGTTTCCAAAACCTCCAGCGTTTGGCGTTTGAGTTATTTAATCAACATCATCCGCTTCACAGCCGCTACTTTTCTGTCCGCTTTAAGCTGGTAAAAATACACGCCGCTGGGCACTGATAGTCCCTGGTCGCTCCGTCCATCCCATTTAAATTGATAGCTGCCGCCATCCAAAAGCCCGCTGAACAAGCTGCGCACTTTTTGTCCCAGGATGTTGAAAATGGTCAATTCCACCCGGTGAAAATTTGCGCCGCTGATGGTAAACGGAATGGTGGTCGAAGGATTGAACGGGTTGGGATAATTTTGCCGCAGTTCAAAGACTTCCGGCAATGCCGGTGATAACGGATCAATCCCGGTGACGCTGCCGGTTGCGTTGATCTTGATTTGCAGCGCCAACGGCTGACCCGCGGCAGCATCCGCCCACAGCGTCACGGCTTGATTCGCCGCCAGATCCGCGATGGAAACCGGGCGAAATTTTTCATCCAAAATCACGGTGTTGGTGGTGATTTGGAAATCGAACTGCGATACGATCACCTGGTTTGAAGAAACCGTGCCGATCGTTCCGCTGATTTTTGAGAAGCCCGGGCTGTCTTCAATTTTGATGCGCACGGCCAACAGGCTGCTGTCCGGCTGGCGAAATGCTTTAATTTCCACCAACAACCCGACCGTTAAGTCGCTGAAATTAATGGCGTTTCCGGCATGATCCAAAACCAGCGTGTTCGCGTCTGTCAAAAATTTCACGCCGGCGACGTGCAGCGAATTCGTATCCAGGCTGTCGATCACACCCAGCATTTCCAGTTCATTGGCGCCGTCCTCGAGATGGATGCGCGTTGCCAGCAGCGTGCCGTCCGGCCGGAGGTCTGCGCGAACTTCCACAATTTGCCCGACCATTAAATCCGCGAACGTGATGGGCAGGTTGGCATTGTCCAGCACCACGGTGCTATCATCCACGAAAAAGATGTGTCCCGCCACGGCCAGCCAATCCGCGCCCAGGCTGTCGATCACGCTTTTGACTTCCACTTCATCATTGAAAAAATCTTCCACTTTGATATTTGTGGCCAACACGCTGCCATCTGCCTGGCGAATCCCGCGAATTTCCACCAACATGCCGATTTGCAGATCGGCAAACGTAATCGGCAGACGGTTGTTGTCCAGAATCACGGTGTTTGCGTCGGTGATAAAGGCAATGCCGCCGACAACCACGGTGTTGCTGAAAATCGTGTCAATCGTCGCGGTAAATTCGATTTCATCGCCGCCGTTGTGATCGTCTTCCTGCTTGATGCGCACCGCCAACAGCGAGCCGTCCGCCCGGCGATTTGCCTTTACTTCCACAAAACCGCCCACCCGGAGGTCTGAAAAACTGATGGGATTGTTGTTGTGATCGAAAACGTTTGTGCTGCTGTCCACCGCAAAAACAATCGTGTTAACCATTAGGCTGTCCGGTCCCAACGCTTCGATGACGCCCTTGATTTCCACTTCGCCGTCATCGTCGCCATCTTCCAACTTGATGCGGCTGGCCAAAAACGAGCCGTCTGCTTGCCGCGAAGCGCGCACCTCAACGCGGTTGCCTGCCTGCAAATCGGAAAATGCCGGCGTTGAGCCGTGACGGCCGCGTATTTCCGTCGAAGCATCCACGAAAAATGTGATGCTGTTGACCATTAGGCTGTCCCCGCCAATGGATTCGATGTGCCCTTCAACCTCAAAATCGTCACCTTCTGATTGATTTTGCAGTTCAACCCGTGTTGCCAGGTAGCTGCTATCCGCCTGAAGTTTCGCGCGAACTTCTACGATATCCCCGACTAAAAAATTGGAAAAATCCGGCGTTGCACCGTGCGCCCCTTTAAGTTCCGTGTTCGCGTCCACAAAGAACGTGACGTCATTGACGACCAGGCTATCGCCGCCAATCGCCTGAATTGCGCCGGTGAGGCGGAGGTCGTCATCGGCTTTTGCGCTGTTGGTGAAAATCGCTGACAGCAATAAAATCAGAAAAATGCGAAAGAACTTCATCGCGTTTCGATCGTGCATCGTGTTAAAGTTTGACATTTTTTTCTCCTTTATGTTTTGGTTTCTCGACATGATGGAGTATCTCAATTCGCGTGCCAAAACAAAAAGTTGACTTTGGATGTTGATTTAAAGTGTTTTAAAACAATGAGTTGTAAAAACGGGAAATTGAAGCAGTCCGAAACAGGGAATTGGAAAATTCGCATTTCCGTGCACGGGTGTGCAAAAAATTGTTTAGAAGGCGGGTAGCAAATTCGAAAAATTTATCAATGGAAACGGGTTACTGTATAAACGATGGCGGTTTTAGAAACCGCCGATAAACGATAAACGCTGGAGGTTTTAGAAACCGCCAGCGTTTGGCGGCCTGAGAACAAACTTGGCGTCAACCGCGCGGGAATTTGCCGGATCGGGCGAGGCAATAAAGGGATTGATGTCGAAGCTGCCGAGTTGGGGAAAATCGCTGATTAATTGATTGAGCCGCAGCAAAACGTCGGTCAGCAAATCGATATCCACCGGCCGTGAGCCGCGAAAACCGCGCAGCAGCGGATATCCCTTGATCGAAGAAATCATTTCCCGCGCATCGAGATCGGTGATGGGATGGATTTTGAAAGCCACGTCTTTCATTATTTCCACATAAATGCCGCCGAGACCGAACATCATCAGCGGGCCGAACGCCGGGTCGCAGGTCATTCCCATCACGGTTTCCACGCCGCCGCGAATCATTTCCTGCAAAATCACGCCGCGAAAATTTTCCGCAAAACGATTTCGCAGGGTTTGAAAAGCGTCGCGCACTTCCGCTTCGCCGCGCAAATCGACGATCACGCCGCCGCTGTCGGATTTGTGGAGCAATTCGTCATCATTGAGTTTGAGCACGCAGGGCAGGCCGACCTGTGAAATTGCCCCGGCAATCGCTGATTCATCAGCAATCGCGACGGATTTTGCCGTGGGAATGTCGTAAGCCGACAAAATTTCCATGGCGTCCTGCCCGGCGATATTTTGTCGATTTTCCGCAACCGCTTTTTGAATGATCCGCTCGACGCGGGTTTTCCCGCCGGAAAACGGATGGAACGCGCCGCGCAGTTTTTCCTTCCAACGGGAGTATTTTATCATCGCCGATAGCGCCCGCGCCGCGGATTCCGGGAAAGCGTAAAGCGGAATGTTTTGCGCCGTCATTAATTCCGATCCGCCGATACCTTCCGGCTTGCCCATAAAACAGCCGACAATGGTTTTGCCCTGCCCGGCCTGTTGAATGGCGTCCACAATTGCTTCA
>CAYVDX010000612.1:0-3275 GCA_964450485.1 uncultured Calditrichaceae bacterium | reverse complement strand
ATATTTCAGTGCTTGAGTTGATTCGTTCCGGCGCGCCGCGCTGGATCGCCAAATCGAGGCGCTGCCTCGACGAATTGCAGACAGAACCTGTAAAATAACGTTCCACCGCGGAGCGATAGAAAAAGGAAAAACACTAAAATACTAAAACAATAAAAATCAACTACTTATCAATATGCGTCAACGACAATCAATCATCGTTTTAATTATTTTATGCCTGTTTAATCTTGCTTTTTCGCAGGTCAACAATCACGTTCCCTCAGATAACCGCGGTGATGAAAAGTTTCGCCGAAAATCCAATATTGACGGAAATAATATTCGGGCGACGGTTTTCAATTTTGGTTTTAGCGGTCGCACCTCGGCGGTACCCGATGAAATCCCCTACGAATGGCCGAAAAATACCGACCGGGAATACGTTGCCCTGGTAGGGATTCTTTTGGGCGGCGAAGTGGTCGATGAAAACGGGCAAACCATCAAAATTGTCGATACACCGACTTTTCGGCAAACCCCTTCCGGCGATACCTGGAACATGGAACCCGTTCCTGGTTTTTTAAATCCGGATAGAAAAGAGATTGCCCGAAGCGATATTCCCGATTCCTGGCCTGGCGTCGCCGAAGGCGGCTGGCGAGATAAGCAAGATGATCCCAACGACCCTGGTTGGGTTGGTTCCTGGAATGGCTTTTTTGGCAAAAACATCTTTAATGCCGACCAGGAAATGTTTTACCGAACCTCGGATGATAAATATACGCGTTTTAATTATGTTCCGGATGAAACAGACCCCTCACGCGGCGGCATGGGACTTTTAATGGATGTGCGGGCATTTGCCTGGACCCAGGTGCTGATCAGTGATGTGGTTTTCTTTATTCACGATATTTTAAACGACGGTACCAAGCGCATCCCTAAAACTGATTTTCTGATCTGGCTGGCGGATATTGTCGGCGGCGACGCGGATGATGACGAACCGTTTGTCGATTTGCAAACCAATATCGCTTTTTTGACGGACGCCGACCGCATTGGCGGTGAAGCGTTTGGCAGCGACCCGGTGGGATTGGCCTCCATTAAATTTTTAGAAACACCCGGAAACCAGGTGGACGGCATAGACAACGACGGCGACGCCGATCTCCCGGAGAATGCGCATTTATTGGCCAGGATTAACGGCGATCCAGGGGTACGCACGCCTTTTTTTGTAGAGAGTGATTTTGCCCCCCGAACGATTGGTCCCGGCGATAAGATTGTGCTCATCGACTCAGCGGCGTTTGAACGACGGATTATTGAATATCCTGCCGGCGGCGGTGTGGTTGAATCCCTGGGAAAAACATTTACCCTCCCGCCCGGCGGCGTCACCCTGGTGGAGGATACCCTGGCGGATTTATTGGATGATGACCTGGACGGGTTGATCGACGAACGGTTGACATTGCATCTTGAACGTTTCGATGAAATTTCCGGGACTGTCAAGCCGGTTCGTTTCATCAACTATCTTTCCTTTGAACCCGGCGACACCGTAAAACGGGGATTTATCGTGCCGGGTAAGGCCGCGCCCTTTTCCTTTGAAAATGTCGCGCCGATGATCGATGAATCCAGGGATGACGGTTTTGACAACGATGATGACTGGCTGATCGCCCAGGATGATGTCGGGTTGGACGGTGTGGAAAATACCGGCGATCCCGGCGAAGGCGACGGTCTGCCCACCAGCGGCAGCGGCAGCGGGTTTCCCGGCGAACCGGGTATCGATAAAACCGATGTCAGCGAAACGGATGTGATTGGGATTACCAGCGTGGTGCAAGACCCGGCCGGCAACATCAATTTCAATACCATTGCCGACGGGACGCTGTGGAATTTTTTTATGACCCCGGGTAAATTCTTTATTCCACGACCCACCGGTGAGTTTGATACCTGGGTCTCTTCCGGTTATTTTCCCATTGATCCGGGGGAACGCCAGCGAATGGCCATTTCCGTGGCCATGGCCGGGGGCGGCATTACCAAGGATGCGGATATTGAATCCGCGATACAAAAACAAAATCAGGCCCGCACCGCTTATGAAACCGATTACCGCTTTGCCCAGGCGCCGCTTCCCCCCAATCTTACCGCGATTCCCGGCGATAAAAAAGTAACGCTCCGTTGGGATGATATTGCCGAATCTTCAGAAGACCTCTTCATCAAGCGTTTAAACGGCCCCTTCCGTGATTTTGAAGGATATAAAATCTATCGCGCCACAGACGCAGCCTTTCTGGATGCAAAAGTGATTACCGATGGCAAAGGCGTGCAAACCCTCTTGAAGCCCATCGCCCAATTTGATTTGAAAGACGGCATCAAAGGATTTCACCCGGTGGATATTAACGGCGTTAAATACGATTTAGGCAACGACAACGGCATTGTGCATTCGTTTGTGGATTCCAATTTAGTAAACGGACAACGCTATTTTTATGCAGTGACAGCCTACGATTTCGGGTTTGAATTCGGTAATATTTCCCCCTCGGAATCTTCCATAAAAATTGACGTCGATCCCGAAGGCAATATCAAAACGGGGCCAAATGTCGCCGTGGTTCGCCCCCGCGCACCGATCGCCGGGTATCTACCGGCGCAAGTAGCGTCTTTTGAGCACATCCGGGGCACTTCGTCTGGCATGGTTGAAATCAAAATCGTGGATCCCCGGGCCGAAGCAATCAAGGATGGGCATGAATATGAAATTACCTTTGAGGACACTCTCATCCAGGGAGCGGTCGTCGATATTCTTACCACCAAAAATTTTACCCTGACAGATATAACCGATAATGAGATCAAGATCGAAAAGAGCACCCTCCTGAACGCGGGCGATGAAGTACCATTGGTCGATGGCTTTCGCTTGCAATTCCATAACCAGGACCGCGTGCGGCTGGATACGGAAAAATCGCACTGGTCGAGCAAGAACATTTTTGATTTTCAATTTGGCCAGGTGAGTTTTCTGAATGTACAAGGCGAGCAAACGCCGAATGATTACCAGGTGATTTTTGGCGATATAGGCATTGCAGCGGCAAAAGATACCTCAATTTTGTTTCTCCCGCTGCCCGGCAAGGATGTCAATTTTAAAGTCGTAAACATATCAGAAAATATTCCCGTGGCATTTGCCCTGGCAGAAATCGACGGAGATGACGGGCGGTTCACCATCGATACCACAGATGCCAATCGCACGGATACAATTTATCTCCTGGAAGAAAATGACGAGGGGAAACTGGTTTTCACCTGGCAGATTACCCTGAACCTGCTGCCAACGGGCGCCCGGAACCCCGCCGCCGGGGACA
>CAYVDX010000611.1:0-3275 GCA_964450485.1 uncultured Calditrichaceae bacterium | reverse complement strand
GCCCCGCCGCCGCCAAAAGCCAAAATATCCGTAATTTCCGCGATGCGTGAATTGGACAACAGTTGGGTGAATTCAATCAACCCGCCGCAAAATAACCCGGCCAAAGTGGTCAGCAAAAAGATGCGCGGGTACGCCGTTCCTTTTTGTTTTTGCCAAAAAGCAAGATAGACGCTGACCGGAAGAAAATAGGCCAGCGAGGTCGCCAAATCGTAAATATTCCACAAATTGGTCTTTTGAAAATAGGCGTAAAACGGGATCAGCGCGGCGATTCTAAGGTCTTTGCCGATGTAAGCAACGGACCAGTCAAACGGGCGAAACCCGGCATAGAACATAAAAATGAGGTAAACAATCACCGGGATTCGGAAAAGCGCGGGCCCCGGCGATTGCAGATCGCTTTCCCGGGGCGGAATCAGCCGGTAAAGCAGGTAGCCCAGGTAAACGCCGGCAGTTCCGCTGATCACGTCGTTGACGTCCGTGATCCGCGAGGTGATGATCAATTGAAAGGCCTCCAGCGCGATGAAATAAACCAGCGGGAACGTCCACAACCGCAGCCGCCAGCGGGGATCATCGGCAAAATATCGCCGGAATGTCAACATCAGCACATATCCAACAGCCATCCAAAGTAGAATGTTTTCAATTATTTGCGAAAAATCAAATTGCGTTTCCGCGCTGCGAATGAGCGAGTGGCGCAGGATTATTTCGCGATATTGTTTGGTCTTTTTGCTGCCAATCGTTGATTTTAATGTCTTCAAAAATTTTCGACGCGACTGAATTTCCCGATCCTGCAAAGTTGCCAGCGATTCGAGAATCTCCGGTGGAATGCTCGCTTTCGTCAGCGCATCGAGCGTCGCCTGTGTCATCTGATATTGCGCGGATTTGCCGAAATCATTGAAAAAAAGCTGACCGATGGGCTTGTAGGAAAATGGAATGAGGTTGGTTTCCTTGACACTTTTGATCAAAGAAGAGACGCTGACGGACACGGTAAAGGGCATCACCGCGGAGAAAGCCTGCGCGAACAGGAGCGCCAATACAATCAGCAAAAGCGGTTTGTGAGCGAGAAGATCGTAAAAAATTTTTCGCAAAAAAGCGGAAACATGGCCGGCGTAAATTGCCGCGGCGAATGCGCCAATCGCTGTTCCCAGGGTATTATTTATCAAATCGTGAATGGCGGTATCTCTTGAAATAATAAAGAGTTGAGCTGTCTCAATGGACAGGCTTAACAGCGCGCCGGCCGCAATTGACAGGAACAGTTTTGCGCGGGTTTTGCGGTCGTATAAAAACATATACATCAAAAATCCAAACGGCATGAAAAGGATGATATTGCCGACAATATCGGTTAAAGAGACGCGCTTGCCATCGACAAAAAAAGGCGTCAGGCTGATTCGCCGAAGCTGTTCGCCGATTTCGCTAAAACTCACATCAAAGGAGAAAGGGATGAGCGTGTTGTACACGGTAAAGAAGGTATAAAAAGCCAACAAATACGCAATAATTTTTCTATTCATAAAAATTCCAAATTTTTCTTTGACTTAAGCGCTTAAATTACCGATATTTATTTCATTATTTATGATGAAATTTACAGCATTTGTGCTGTGTTTTTTTACAAAATATTAAATAATGCCATCGCGTGGCATTTCATAGAGGTTCATGGGATACCCAAAAATAGATATGAGCCGGCGTTGATTGCGTGGAGTGGTTTATACCCGCCTCAAATACAAAAGCTGAACGTGTTAAACAGAATTTAGCTTTTCTATTTGCGACGGTCAGTTAGTTGCAAAAATACAACTCGCCTCAAGCTTATCATCGATTTTGATTCACCCCGAAAATCTCCGTGACATTTCGAGCGAGGGCATCACATCGCGTGTGCAAACGATGTGGTTTAATGGAAAAAACTGAAATGTTATGAGGCGAAAATGTTCACTGACTTGTTCCAATCTGTTGATTTTACATACTTTTTTCTCTCCGCGCTGCTGTTTTTTGCGGGAATGTATTTCGGTCCCTTCGCGGTTGAGCGGAATATCCGTTTTTTGCTGATGTATCCCCGCTGGATGCTGCGATTTACGCGTCGAATATTTACGCATGAAGTCAATCCTCTTGGCCTGTTCCTGCTAATTTTGTTGTTGAACAATTTATCGGTAATGACCAGTTTTTTGAGCGGGTTGTTGGTCATTTTGCCGCCATTTGCCGCATTTTTCACCGGCTTTAATGTCGCGGTGATTGGATTTGAGATGTTGGGTTGGCGGGGTATCTGGCAAATTTTGTTCAACCCGGTGGCGTGGCTGGAATTTCCCGCCGCGTTTCTCGGATTCAGCATGGCGTACCAGCTTGCCGAAGTGCAATTGACCTACGCGGATTGGTCGCTCACGCTCGCCACACTCACTTCGCTGCTGCCAATTTATTTGAAATATGTGTTTACGCTTTTGTTCGCTGCCGCGGTGCTGGAAACCAGTTTGATCGCCCACGGCCGGCACATTCCCGAAGACGATGAAACCTGAAAAACAGAAACATTCCCAAAACTTTTTCGTAAATGAAGTATCAAAAAATGAAATGAGGGGATGAGATATGTTTGAATTATTTGTGATTCTGTGCGTTGTATTTGGCGCTTATATTTTTATCAAATTTTTTGCGGCGCTTTTTCATGTGGGCTTTTTCATCATTTTACTCCCGTTAAAAATTTTATTTGCCGTTCTCGCCGTTGTGGCTGCGCTTTTTATCATCCCATTTGCGATTATACCGGTTATTTTGGGGCTTTTAGTGCCATTTGGGATTATTGCCCTGGCGGTTGCCGGGCTAATCATGTTAATCAAATAAAATTGTGTTTGTTTTCCGCATACCTGAAAACTAAATTTTCAACTTATTCAACGCCCCCGTAGCTCAGTGGATAGAGCACTGGCCTCCGGAGCCAGGTGCGTAGGTTCGATTCCTACCGGGGGTACTAAACCAAAACGGCTGGCAGATTTGTCAGCCGTTTTTTCGTGAAGTCGTCAAAAAAAAAAATCAAACGGTTGGCTTCATCTTATTTCTAAATCATCATAAGATTTTATATATGTTTGTAAAAATTTTTGCAAAGACCTAATCTTTTTATCATAATAGGGTTTTCCTACCTGATTATGACATTTATTGAGTTTTGTGACAAATTTTTTCTTTTATTCAGTTTCCAGTTGCTTCCACAGGACTGCATAGCCATGATAGCCGAGATATAGACTAACCAATAGCCTTCCGATCCGACCATTTGCATCATAGAAAGGATGTATAAAAACAAATTGCTGATAAAACCG
>CAYVDX010000610.1:1078-3280 GCA_964450485.1 uncultured Calditrichaceae bacterium | reverse complement strand
GCTCGTCTAAAATCAAAATATCCGGGGTGTGAATCAACGCGCAGGAAAGCGCCAGCTTTTGTTTCATTCCGCCGGAAAGCGCGCCGGCCAGCCGTTTTTTGAACGGGCCAAGCCGCGAGAAATCGTAGAGCCGTTCCATGCGCGATTTGCGTTCGTCGGCCGGCACCTGGAACAAATCGGCAAAAAAGCGCAGGTTTTGGGCCACGGTTAAATCCTGGTAAAGCGAAAAACGCTGAGGCATGTAGCCTAAAATGGCGCGAATTTCCGAAATATTTTCGCGCGTGTCGAGCCGATTGACCCGAATTGCCCCATCGCCCGGCAGCAGCAGTGTGCAAATGGATCGCAGCAGCGTGGTTTTGCCGGCGCCGTCCGGGCCGATCAAGCCGAAAAGCTCGCCTTTTTTTATCACAAGGCTGACGCCTTTCACGGCTTCGACCTCGCCGAACGATTTGCGAAAATTGTCAATTTCGATTGCGTTCATTGTTTTTTCAGACGAAAGTCTGCACTCCTATTTTGCCCAGAGACCGCCGGTTTCGCTCATCCAATCGGCAATTTTATCACATGCGCGAGGAATATCGCTGTCGGAAATGTCCAGCTCAAGCGTCGGCAGCCTGGAATTTGCCGCCAATTCCCGCATCACTGCCCGCTCAGCGATGAACACTTGCAAGTCATCGTATTGCGAGGGATTACCGGAAACTTTCAATCGTTCTTCACGGGCAGCGGCAAAGGAATCCGGGGTGCGCGTGCAAAAAATCAGGTGAAATCCCAGGGCATGCAACCGTTCTTCCAACCAAAAAAAATCGTATTTTTTACCACGATTTTGCAGTTGGAACATCTGCGTCGAGCGCTGAAACCGGTCGATAATCCAGGAATAGTAGCGTTGCAGTTCAAACAAGCGCGCCCAGGTTGCGTAGGTTTCCATGGCCCGCGCTTCTTCCCGCGGCTCAAAATTGATCAGACCGCGACCCCAGGGGAAATTGGTGAAAGCGCACCATTCCGCGGAAATCAACGGTGAATGATAGCGATATTTTCGCGGCCCCACGATGCGCGGATGCTCATTCAAGGCAAAGGCAATCTCGGTTTTGAAGGTCAGTCGCGTGCCTTCGAGAATTATTTTCGGACAGAGTTTTGCGCCCATTTTTCTTTCGCCTTTTCCGTTTGTTTCAGTTTTTGAGTGACGCGCGTCGCTTAAAAAAACACCTCCACCGGCATCCCGTGTTTCAGCACACCGTCGGGATTCGGCACGTCGATTTTTACGGCGTAAACCAAAGACGTTCGCGTTTCCGGCGTCAAAATGGACTTGGGGGTAAATTCCGCCTTGGGGCTGATCCAGGCGACTTTGCCGTCCAGGCTGCGCTCCAGTCCGTCCACTTGCACGCGCACTTTCTGTCCGTAGCGAATTTCCGGCAGGGTTGGCTCGGTAACGTAAATTTTCACTTCAACGTCATCAATGCTGATGATTTCCACCAGCGAACCCAGCGGCGGGATTGCTTCGCCGGATTCAAAATATTTTTCCGAGATGACGCCGCCGGCCGGTGCAACGATGACCGCGTCGCGAATCTTTTTATTCAGCCCGCCCAACTGCGCCTCCAACTGTCCGCGCTTTGCATTGACCGTTTTAAGCTGCTGCCGCGCGGCCGTCAGCGCGGATTCGGCCTGATGCAGCAGGTTGGTCAGGTCATCAAATTTTTGCTGTGCGGCGGAATTGTTTTGCACCAGCGACCGGACCCGCTGCTGTTTTTCCTGCAAATAGCTGACATTTGTCTGCGATCGTTTCACATTCGTTTGCGCTAATTGTTGCTGCACATTCAGCTCCGCCAATCCCGCCTGAAGTTGCTGTCGCTGAAAAATCAGGTCAGCCGTATCCACAATCGCCAGAATTGCCCCGCTTTCAACGCGCTGGCCGGTATCAACGCGCAAATCAACGATTTTGCCGCCGGTCAACGCCGGCGCCTGAACAGCCGTTCCTTCCACCACGGAGGTATAGCCGCTGCTGACATTATTTTTGCAGCCGCTGAACAACAGCGCGACAAGCGCAAGGGTCGATAAAACAGGTTTCATATCGATTCTCCAAATTCGTTTTTTATAAAAGTTAGCAATTGTTTAGCTTTCAGCGGTCTGCTTTTAGCTTTCAGCGGTCTGCTTTCAGCTTTCAGCGGTCTGCTTTCAGCTTTCAGCGGTCTGCTTTCAGCTTTCAGCGGT
>CAYVDX010000610.1:0-978 GCA_964450485.1 uncultured Calditrichaceae bacterium | reverse complement strand
CTGCGGTCTGCTTTCAGCGGTCTGCGGTCTGCCATTTGCCTTCGGTTTCCAGTATCATGTTGGCGGACTAAAGTCTGCACTCCTGATCCGACATCATTTTTTTCCGATTTCCCCGGTTGCGAACGCCAATTGCAGCGTCAACTGACGCCATTCGATATAACGCTGTCGCAGCAACAACTCCGCCTGCGTCAGGGCGGTTTCGGCATTTTGCAAATCCAGGCTGGTCGCCTGCCCCTGTTCAAAAGCGTTTTTGGCGATGCGGTAGCGTTCTTTTTCCTGTGCAGCCAACTGCCGCTGAAGCCGAATCTGCTCGCGAGTGGTTTCCAACATTTCCGCCGCTTCGGTTACTTGCCGGCGAATATCATTGACCAACTGCCGCTCCTTCAAACTCAGCTTTTGCGATTCCAGCCGGGATTGCGTCACCTGGCGGCGACTTTTCCCCCAATTCCAGATTTCCCACTGCAACCCCACGCTCAATGTGTAATAATCCATCCATTCATCGCGGAAAAAATTCACGCCGGGACGGGAATAATGGTACGCTGCCTCAGCGAAAATTTGGGGAAAAAACTGCGATTTTATCGCGCCGGTGCGTTTTTCCCGCGCGTTTTGCAATGCGGCGATTTGCTGAAGTTCGGGGCGCATTTTGATGGCGCCGGCTTGCGCCGCGCCCAGGTCGATTTGCGCTAAATCGACGCTTTCCAAAGCAATCGGCTTTACATCCACCGGCTCGTCGGTGTTCAACAAAAACCGGAATTGGGAAAGTTGCACCTGGTAAAGATTGCGCAATTGCTGAAGTTGCGTTTCCAATTGCAATTTTCGATTCGCGACTTCCAGCGTGTCAAACGCGGCAACCTGGGCAGCGCGAAACAAACTGCGCGTCAGTTGCAACCGGTTATCCGCCCGCCGAATGCTTTCCGCCAGCACCGATTGTTGATTTCGATTCAACTGAAGCTGGTAAAACGCCAGCCCCGCCCGCAG
>CAYVDX010000609.1:0-3288 GCA_964450485.1 uncultured Calditrichaceae bacterium | reverse complement strand
TTACATGCTATAATTGCTAACAAAGTTTGCAATTATAGCGATAAAAAAAACTTCTAACTCATTTTTTCATTAGGAAAAGTCACTTAAACATACGATCAACTCACTTTTCTAACCGGAAATGTTGCTGAAACGGTTAGGAAACTCGCTTTTCCAGACGAAAAAGTCGCTCGAACACACCAATCACTGCCATTTTTCGTCAAAAATGTCGATAAATCGGCTAAACAACTGGCTTTTCCAACCAGAAATGTTGTTAGAAGGGTTAGGAAACTGACTTTTCTGCCTGGTAAAATCACTTAAACGCACCAAAAACATCCATTTTTCACTAATAAACTCCCTTTTCACTTTTGCCTTTTTACTTCCTACCCTTCGGCAAGCTCAGGGCAGGCTTCCTAAAGCATCACCCCGCAAAATTTACAAAAAACCGCATCCACATCATGCCCCTCGGCGCTGCAGGACGGGCATGATTGGGTAGAAATTTCTTTCGGGACGACCCGGGTCAGCTCCGAGGTGACAATGCCGGTGGGTACCGCGATAATGCCGTATCCCATGATCATCACCATTGCTGCGATCATCTGCCCGATGCCGGTTTGCGGGGCAATATCGCCATAGCCCACGGTGGTCAGCGTGACAATCGCCCAATAGATGCTGCGCGGGATGCTGGTGAAACCGTTCGCCTCCCCTTCGATCCAATACATCAGCGAGCCGACGATCACCACAATGATCAGCACGGTGTAAAGAAAGATGAAAATTTTGTGACGGCTGGCTCGCAGCGCGCGCATCAGCATGTTGGCTTCGCTGAGGTATTGCACCAATTTCAACACCCGGAAAACCCGCAAAATTCGCAACATGCGAATCACCAGAAGATACTGGCTTCCCGGCACAATTACGCTTAAATAGGTGGGAATGATGGCTAATAAATCGATGACCCCGTAAAAGCTGCGGGCATACGCCCCGGGACGGCTGACACTGACCAGCCGCAGCACGTATTCAACGGTAAATAAAATCGTAAACACCCATTCAGCATATCGCAAAAACGCGCCGTGCTTTTGCTGAAAACTGGCCACACTGTCCAGCATCACAATCACAACGCTAACCAAAATGGCGATAATCAGCGCAACGTCAAATAATTTTCCGGCCGCGGTATCAGCTTCGAAAATAATTTCGTGGAGTGTTAGCCGCCAATTGGCGCGGGTGGGTTCCGGTTTTGGTTCATTCATCAGCGTTTATGTTTTTTATTCATTCAGTGAGTGTCTTACGAATAATTTTCTGCCCTTTTTCCCGACAAATGACCCACAGGGGGCAGGCCGGGATTAAGATTGGCATAAATAAGTTTAAATCCATTCCGTAGTGGCATGGCATGCCGTGCCACTACGGAGTAAATCGAAATACGCATTTTTTGAAGACCCATTTTGGTTCCAGCCTGCCCCGGTGGGGGCTTGTTCAGATTAGCACATCATTCTACAAAAACGAACATCCATTGTCAAGCCAGGCGGACAATTTAAATTTTGGATTTAACCGTTTCATTTGTATCTTCAAAGACAGCCAAAACCCTAACGGAGCGTTAAATGAAACATCCATTTATTTTGATCAATTCAACCATTTTCTTTGTAATTTCTGTTTTTCTCTCATCCACAATTTATGCACAGGAAACCTCCGCCATGAATGAAATGAGCAAAAAATTGCACGCGCTGTTTGATCGGGAGTGGGAATACGGTTTGCGGGAATACCCGGAATCCGCGACCTACGAGGGCGACCGCCGCTACAATGATCGCCTGACGGATATGAGCTTTGCGGCCGTCGAACGCCGCCAAAAGCATGACGCCGAAGTGTTGGCGGAAATCGAACAGATTGAACGCAGCCGGCTTTCCGAAGCGGATCAACTCAATTACGATTTATTCAAAAAACAATACCGGGAAGCGATTGAAAGTTACCCATTCCACGACTTTCTGATGCCGGTGACGAAATTGGGCGGCCCCCAGATTAATTTCCCCGCCCTGGTGCGATTTACGCCGTTTGAAAATGTGACCGATTACGAAAATTATCTGAAACGATTGGCGGCATTTCCGCGCTACGTCGATCAGGTCATCGCGCTGATGCGTAAGGGCATGGACGAAGGATGGATGATTCCCCAGGTGATCCTTCGCGGGGTGCCGGATCAAATCACCGCGCAAACTGAAGCCGTTCAAAACGGCGTGTTTATGCAGCCGTTCAAAAATTTTCCGGAACGCATCTCCGAAGCAGAACGCAGCCGTTTGCGAACAGCCGGAAGCAACGCCATCGAAAAATATCTCACACCGGCGTATCAAAAATTTTACGATTTTTTCACAAAAACCTATCTCCCCAATGCCCCGCGGGAAGTGGGCGCATGGCAATATCCCGACGGCAAAAAATTTTATGAATTCAAAGTAAAAGCGTTCACTACCACGTCCATGACGCCGGAGGAAATACACGAAATCGGGTTGCGGGAGGTAAAACGCATCCGCGCGTAAATGCAGGCGATTATCCAAAAAGTGAATTTTCAGGGCGATTTTGCCGCGTTTGTCGATTTTCTGCGCACGGATGCGCGGTTTTATTTTGACAATCCGGCGGATTTGCTGATTGCCTACCGAAACATCTGCAAGCGCATCGACCCGGCGTTGGTCAAGCTTTTCGGACGGCTGCCGCGGCTGCCCTACGGCGTGCGGGAAATTCCCGCCAACGAAGCACCGACCTCTTACATGGGTTACTATCAGCCGCCGGCCGGCGACGGCTCGCGCGCGGGATATTTTTACGCCAACACCTACAAACCGGAAACCCGCCCAAAGTATGAAATGGAAGCGCTCACCGCCCACGAGGCCGTGCCCGGTCATCATTTGCAAATTGCCCTGGCCATGGAATTGGACGATTTGCCGGAATTCCGTCAGCACAGCGACGTCACCGCATTTGTGGAAGGCTGGGCGCTTTATGCCGAAAGCCTCGGCGAAGATGTGGGGCTTTACAGCGATCCCTATTCTAAATTCGGGCAACTGACCTACGAAATGTGGCGGGCCTGCCGCTTGGTGGTGGATACCGGGATGCACTATTTCCAGTGGCCGCGCCAAAAAGCCATTGATTTTATGCTGGCAAACACCGCCAAGACAGAGCTTGATATCATCAATGAAGTGGATCGCTACATCGGCTGGCCGGGGCAGGCGCTCGCTTACAAAATCGGCGAACTGAAAATCAAGGAACTCCGCAAACTTGCGGAAATGACCCTGGGCGACGCATTCGATCTTCGCGAATTCCACGATCGAATTTTAGAATACGGCG
>CAYVDX010000608.1:0-3289 GCA_964450485.1 uncultured Calditrichaceae bacterium | reverse complement strand
AAATTCTTCTTCAAAATTCGGCGTAAAAACACCCGCGCCCAACTGTTGCTCAATCGCGTCAATTTTCCAAAACTGTCCATCGGAAATTTCAGATTCGTTAATTTCAAAGGGACCGTCATCCATTAACAAAAATGCGTGAACGAGTTCGCTTTCATGTTTGTTTTTCATTATATAACGAAACAGCGGCTGAAAGTTTGCCTGCGTAATTCCCAATTCTTCTTCGGCTTCCCTGCGCAGCGCATTTTCAATGGTTTCGCCGCTGCTGACATGACCGCCAACCGCCGTGTCCCAACGATCCGGAAATAAGTCTTTGTTGGACGCGCGTTTTTGCAGAAAAAGTTCTCCCCGCGAGTTTACAATGTGCACATGCACCACCGCGTGAAGCAGTTCCGGGTTGCCGTGCACCGCGCTGCGCGGCGCTTTTCCGATAATTTCGCCCTCCGGTGAAAGAACATCAAACCACTCTTCGTTTTGCAGGTTTGTCATCAATTTTTTTCGCTGCCAACGCGTTCGGAAGAATTCGGTTGCAAAAACGATGCCCATCAAAATGTATAGCAGCCCGCCGCTGATAAACCCCCACGCGGCAGTGCTCATCGCGGTTGCGGCGTAAAAAATCAACCCGGTGTGCGCGGCAAATATCCAAAACATTTTGCGCATCATTGCGCGCATGTGCTGAATTTGCACACTTGAAAGCTCAACGCCTTTCAGGTATCGGCCGGTCATCTGAATTAAAATCGGATGATCGGAAAAAGCTGTGACGCCAATCAGAACCACCAAAATCAGTTCAACGATCCCGGGTTTGAGTTTGAAAAAAATGTCGTTTTGCAACAGCAGGGAAACCAGGCCGAGGGCAACGATCAGGGCGGTGTCAAATAAAATAAAACGATCAAACCGGCGTTCCCGAATGTAGATGAAAATCAATTCACCAATGCCGAAAAGAATTGCGATGATCAATCCTGCTGTTAATCCAAAAAATTCATCGGCAAAAATGAATATCAGCAGCGGTAAAAAACCAATCGCCAGATTTTTGAGTAGTGTTTTTTGATTCATTCCGTATCATTTTTTTTATAAAAAATATACAGAATGAGACTTTCGGTTTAAACAATATTTCTAAACACATTGGTGCAGCTCAATCGGATTATACGGAGTAAATCAAGGGAATTCCTGCATTCGCAGAGCCTGCCCGGCATTCCGGGGAATGACATTTGCTCTGTCACCCCTGAGAATGCAGGGGGCTCATTTACGCTGCTACAAATTTGATTATGTGCTACACAAATATTTCAAATCAGTTCAATATAGTTTATAAAACGGTTAGGAAATAGGATTTTTATCACATTTTCAGGCTTAAAATAGCCGTTTTTTGTAAAAAAAATGAATTTTTATTCGTTTCGAGTCATTGTTGCGGCGTAATTAAAAAGCGGCTGCGAACAGGAATGGACGGTTGTGGAAGGGCGTAAAAATAAGACGCCGGCGAAAACCGGTTTATGAATATTGAGCGAATATCGTCAAAAAAATGAGTCTGACATCATCGGGCTTTATCAACTAACAACGAATTATTATGTTGATAAAGCCCGGCGCAATGTTCTTCGGGAAAAATAAATTTGGAAAATATTCAAAAACAAAATTGCAATTCTCTTAACCCGTGCAATGAGCGCGTTTATTAAAAAGCGACACAGCAGCCTTTTTTGTAAATTGCTGATCTATTTTGATTTACGTGAATTTCTTCCTCCTTTTGATCTCCCCTTTTTTCCCGGCTTTGACGGCTTGGGTCCACTGTTTTTCTTTGGGCGTGAACGCAAATAATCGCGCAGATGCTTCAATACGCTATCCGACATATCTTTCTCCTCTCTCGAAAAACATTCAACTTCCATTGTTGATGGGGTCATAATCGCCGGATAGAAAATAATGATTAGAACTTTTTTCCGGGCAAAGACAACACGTGACGTGGCTCACAGGCAGGTGATCTGGCGCACAAGTGATATTCTTTCACAAAAGTGAAAAAGAATAAAAAAGCGTTGATTTTCAGTGATAAAAGATGTTTATTAACCAGGAAATTTAATATTTTAGTTAAACTATTGGTTTAAATTTATGAGTAGTTATGTCGGCAAACAGTGAAACAGAAGCGAAAATTATTCAAGCGGCGCGGGATGTATTTTTGCACAAAGGCAAAGCCGGGGCGCGTTTGCAGGATATCGCGGATGTCGCCGGGATCAATAAAGCGCTGCTGCATTACTATTTCCGCTCGAAAGACCGGCTGTACGAAAAAGTTTTTGAGCAAATTGTGAGCGATTTTTTGAGTGAGTTTTTAGACTCTTTTTCGACAGATGAAGATTTCAGGGAAACGCTCAAGTCGTTTATTGATAAATACTTGACCGCGTTGTCGAAACATCCGGAAGTTGTGCGATTTGTCATGTGGGAAATAAAAGAGGGCGGCGTATTTTTTGCCGAACAGGCGCGTGGGATGTTTGCCAGCCGCGGGTTTGAGACAATCCCGTTGATTTCCGTGATTCAAAAAGCGGTTGCCGAGGGACGGATTCGCCCGGTTGATCCGGTCCAATTAACCATTAGTATTATTGGCATGTGTCTTTATCCGTTTATTGCCCAGCCGCTTTTGGAGAAAATAATTCCGGGAATTGAGGTGCAAAACGATGATTTCCTGTCCCGGCGCAGCGATGAAATATTTGACCTGGTTTGGCGGGGCGTCGGGTTGGCATGACAATTTTTAACTGATGTTACGCCCTACGGCCCAAAAGGGCTAAAGCCCTTGAGGTTTTCAGGTATTTCATTACGCCCACACCCTGGCACAAAGTGCTCCCTTTGGGAAAGGGCAGGGCTAATAGCGTCAAATAAAACAATGTGTTAGCCCCACGATTCATCGTGGAGATGAAAGGATGCTAAAAACCTTTTGTAGCCCTTTTAAGGGCTTACAAGCAATAAGCGCGTAACATCAGTTTTTAATTTAAAAAACCGAACGAATCAGGCGCGGGAGGCTGTGATGTTTGTCAGGATATTTTTGTTAATCGTACTAACTTTAAACGCCCCGGTGTTTGCCCAGCGGCTATTAACGCTAAGTGAAGCATGGCAAATGGTTTTGCGGAATAATTTGACATTGCAACAACAGCAAAAGATCATTGAGCAAACCGCTGAGGAAGTGCGGATTCAGCAAACCGGCTATTTGCCAACGCTAAAGTTTACCGGCGGCTACCAGCATTTTTCCGAAACGGCGGAGATTGAATTGCCGTTTAGCCTGCCCAATAGGCCTTCTACGATTCAGGCCGGCGTTAATGAT
>CAYVDX010000607.1:0-3293 GCA_964450485.1 uncultured Calditrichaceae bacterium | reverse complement strand
GGGGATGCGCTTTCCGGGAAGAGTATTATTTATTTGCGGGAATTAGGACTTATTGAAGCGTTAGAAAAATCACCGCAGGCATTTATTGACAGCATCGTGTTTTCTTCGCCCAACAATAACTCCGTAAAAATTGACCTGGTGACCACGGCGTACAATGTTTCAAAAGGGTATGTGTGCCGGCGCATGGTTTTTGATGATATTCTTTTTCAAGCTGCCAAAAGGAAAGTGGAAACGATCGAGGGGTTTGCCGTCACGGATTTGTTAAAACAGGATGAACAAGTTATCGGCGTGTGTGGAAAATTAGAAGACGGAACCGAGAAAGAATTTACGGCAAAAATAGTGATCGGCGCGGATGGTTACAAATCCATCGTACTGAAAAAATTGGGTTTATATGATCCTGACCCGGAGCACATGATGGTGGCCACGCGGGCATATTATCGCGGAGTAAGCGGGTTAAGCAGCGCCATTGAAATACATTATGTTAAATCCGTTTTACCGGGCTATTTCTGGATATTCCCATTGGATAATGGACTGGCGAATGTCGGCGTGGGCATGGTGAAAAAGGAATTGAAGCAGCGGAAAGTTAAAATTCGCCAGGCCCACATTGCGGCAACGGAATCGATGGAGTTTGGCAGGCGATTTAAGAACGCCGAACTTATCGGCGGTATTTCCGGGTGGAATTTACCGGCAGGGAGCAAACGCCGACAGGTTCATGGCGATGGATTCCTGCTCATCGGCGATGCCGCCGGTTTGGTGGATCCCTTTACCGGCGAAGGCATCGGCAATGCGATGTGTTCCGCAAAAATTGCCGCGGCGTCCATCGCCGAAGCCGTGAAGATCGGTGATTTTAGCAAAAAAACGCTGGACATTTATGAAACGAAACTTTGGAATGCCATTGGCGGCGAACTAAATCTCGCTTATAAACTTCAAAAAACGGCTCGAATGCAGCCGCTGGTAAATCTTGTCGTAGGTAAAGCCAGCCGCAGCAAGCACGTTTCAGACTGGATTTCCGAAATGATCGCCGGACGGGTGAGTAAACGAGAATTACTATCACCGTTGACCTATCTTCGTTTATTATTTAATTCGTGAGTAACACATGCGAGTCATTATAGCAGGCGCAACCGGGTTTATCGGCGCATATTTGTGTCAATTGCTTTTAGATGCCGACTACGAAGTCATCGCATTGACGCGAAATGTTCAAAAAGCCTGCGCCCGGCTTGATTCGCGTGTCAAATGCGTCGCCTGGGATGCCCAAACATCCGGCGGATGGCAGGAGATCGCTGATGGCGCTTATGCAATCATAAATTTGGCCGGTGCGAACATTGCCGGCGGTTATTGGACGAAAAAATATAAAAAAGAAATTCTCACCAGCCGGATCAATGCCAGTAAAGCGATTGTCCAGGCAATTGTTAATGCGAAACAGCCGCCAAAGGTATTCGTGCAAGGTTCAGCGACCGGAATTTACGGCAATCGCGGCGATGAATTGCTTGATGAAGATTCAACAAAAGGCGACCGCGGTTTTCTCGTCGAAGTCGTTGAAAAGTGGGAAGCTGCCGTCAACAAAATCGTTGAAACGGATGTGCGGGTTACTTATTTGCGTACCGGCGTTGTGTTGGGAAGCGACGGCGGCATCATCAAAAAGCTTGTGTTACCCTTTAAGCTGTTCGTCGGCGGCGCGCCGGGCAGCGGTCAGCAGTGGGTTTCATGGATCCACATCGAGGATGAAGTCAAAATTATCAAATATATGTTAGAAAACGAATCAACCGCCGGGGTTTATAACCTGATTTCACCCGAACCGGTTCGGATGCAAACATTTTGCCGTGAAATGGGCAAGGTGATGAAACGACCGGCATGGGCGCCCATGCCCGAGGTTGCTTTAAAATTATTCATGGGTCAAATGGCCCGGGAAACAGCCTTGATAAGCCAGCGAATCATGCCAAAACGCTTGCTCGAGGCTGGTTATAAGTTTTCTTATCCGAACATAAAACCGGCGCTGCAAGATTTACTTTAGGCTGGATACTGGATGTTGGATTCCGGATACTGGACATTTGAAATTCGGAAAATCCGGATACCAAATTTCCAGTTTCAAATTTCAAATTTCGATTCATAAAAACAGAAAAAAACGGAGGGAAAATGGCTCACAATGTGACACTCATTCCCGGCGACGGCATCGGACCGGAAGTTGCCCGCGCCGTCCGGCAAATCATTGCCGCAGCCGGCGTTGAAATTGAGTGGGATGTTCAACCGGCGGGAAATGAAGTGATCAATCGCCATGGCACGCCATTGCCGGATGAAGCGCTGGAATCGATTCAACGCAATAAAATTGCCTTGAAAGGCCCCATCGGAACGCCAATTGGAAAAGGCTTTCGTTCCGTGAATGTTGACATTCGCAAACGTCTGGATTTGTTCGCTAATTTCAGACCGGCGCGCACCATTAAAGGCGTCAAAAGTCGGTATGATGACATTGACCTTGTCGTTGTCCGGGAAAATACCGAAGGGCTTTACAGCGGCTTGGAACACATCGTGGTTCCCGGCGTGATCGAAAGCCTGCGAATTATTACTGAAAAAGGCTCGCGCCGGATTGTGGAAATGGCGTTTAAAATTGCCCGCAAATATAATCGAAAAAAAGTAACCGCCGTTCACAAAGCAAATATTTTAAAATTAAGCGACGGTTTATTTCTTGAAGTGGCCCGGGAAGTGGCCCGGGATTATCCCGATATTGAGTACAGCGAATCGATTGTGGATGCCACGGCAATGCGTTTGTTGATGAATCCCTCACAATTCGACGTTTTAGTGATGGAAAACCTCTTTGGCGACATCATTTCGGATTTGACCAGCGGATTGATCGGCGGTTTGGGCGTTGCCCCCTCAGCGAATTTGGGTGAAAATTACGCTGTTTTTGAAGCCGTCCATGGCAGCGCCCCGGACATTGCCGGGAAAGGATTGGCAAATCCAACCGCGCTGTTGCTCAGCGGTTGCATGATGCTGGAATTATTGGATGAACATGATGCCGCCGGGAAAATTCGCGCCGCGGTTGGCGCCGTTATTGGCGCCGGTAAACATATAACCATTGATCTCGGCGGAACAGCAAAAACCCAGGAATTTGTCAATGCTGTAATTGACGCATTGTCGTAAACAAGACCGAAATGAGAGCCATTTTAGCAAAAGAACCCGGCGGCGTTGAACAATTGGTGATGGTTGAAGTTCCAACGCCGTCGCCGCGTTCCGAGGAATTGTTAGTGCGCGTCAAGGCCACGGCGTTAAACCGGGCTGATATTTTGCAGCGCGAGGGT